>CALZCR010000009.1 GCA_945631445.1 uncultured Corynebacterium sp.
GTCGGACCAGATCGCCGTGGCCCTGGCCGGACTCGGCGGCGCCTACCTGTTTTTCGTCCCCGCCCTCGGGGGCGTGGGCGGGTTCATCACCGGCTCCAACAGCGGGGCCAACGCCATGTTCACCGGCCCCCAGACCCAGGCCGCCGAAGTGCTCGGGGCGTCGGTGCTGCCGGCCACCGCAGCGCAAAACGTCTCCGCCTCGCTGCTGACGATGACTTCACCCGCCCGAATCGAATTGGCGGTGCGTCTGTGCCCCGACCCGCCCGCCCGCCGGCCCGTCTTCGCCTGGACGCTGGGCACCGCGGTCCCGGTCACCCTGGCGTTGTCCGTGCTCACGGTGGCCGTGGCCGGTTGGGCGGGGTAAACCCCCGCCCGGCGGTGCGGCTAAAATAGGCTTATATGAGTGGTTACAGCAAACGTGAACGCGGCTTGGCCGCCGGCTACGCGTTCATCGCCGGTTTCGTCGACTCCGTTGGCTTCCTCTTTCTCGGCGGCGTGTTCCTGTCCTTCATGTCCGGAAACACCACCCGCGCCGCCACCTCTTTAGTCAGCGGGGACTGGGATCTGGCGGCTTTGGCCAGCAGCTGCCTGTTGCTCTTCCTCGCCGGCGTGATGCAGGGGGCGCTGGTACGCCGACTGGCGCGGCGCTGGGTGCCGCTGCACTGGGTGCGCGACGTCGTGATCGCGAACATGGACATCCTGTTCGTGATCTCCAGCATCCTCATCCTCGCCGACCAGCCGCACATCGGGATCATGTTCGCCTCCTTGGGCATCGGGGCGATGAACTCCATTTTCGAGCGCGACGGCGAAGTCGACATCGCGTTGACGTACATGACCGGCACGCTGGTGAAAATGGGGCAGCGTTTCATCGACACGTTCTTCGGCGGGGCCCACTCCAAGTGGCTGCAGCACTTCGTGATGTGGGCGTCGCTGTCCGCCGGCGCCGTCACCGGCGCCCTGGCCTACTGGGCCGTCGACGTCCGTGCCATCATCATCGCCACCGGGCTGTGCCTGCTGCTGACCATCCTGGTGGAGCTGGTGCGCTTCCACGGGCGGCGACGGGGCGTCACGCGGGTGCGCGCGGACGTCGGTCCGCGCTGAGGCTCCGCGTGAAGTCGGCTTATCCTTCGTCGGTGGACAGCGCCGCGACGAACGCCTCCTGCGGGACTTCCACAGAGCCGATGTTCTTCATGCGCTTCTTGCCGGCCTTCTGCTTCTCCAGCAGCTTGCGCTTACGGGAGATGTCGCCGCCGTAGCACTTCGCCAGCACGTCCTTGCGCAGGGCACGGATGGTCTCACGCGCGATGATCTGCGACCCGATGGCCGCCTGGATGGGCACCTCGAACTGCTGGCGCGGGATCAGCTCGCGCAGCTTCTTGGTCATCTTCAACCCGTAGTGGCGGGCGTCGTCGCGGTGGACGATGGCGCTGAACGCGTCCACCGGCTCACCCTGCAACAGAATGTCCACCTTCACCAGGTCCCCCTCCTCGATGCCGGCCTCCTCGTAGTTCAGTGAGGCGTAGCCCTTGGTGCGGGACTTCAACAGGTCGAAGAAATCGAAGATGATCTCACCCAGCGGCATGACGTAGCGCAGCTCGACGCGGTCCTCGGACAGGTAGTCCATGTTCTTCATCTGGCCGCGCTTGGTCTGGCACAGCTCCATCGTGGGGCCGACGAACTCCGACGGCACGATCAAGGTCATGTTCACGATCGGTTCGTACACCGCCTGGTGCTTGCCTTCCGGCCACTCGGAAGGGTTGTGCACCACGATTTCTTCGTTGGACTCGGTGTGCACGCGGTAGGACACGCTCGGCGCCGTGGAGATCAGGTCCAGGTCGAACTCGCGCTCCAGGCGGTCGCGGGTGATCTCCATGTGCAGCAAACCAAGGAAACCGCAGCGGAAACCGAAGCCCAGGGCCACGGACGTCTCCGGCTCATACGACAAAGACGCGTCGTTGAGCTGCAACTTCTCCAGGGCCTCCCGCAGCGCGGGGAAATCCGCCTGAGAGATCGGGAACAACCCCGAGTACACCATCGGCACCGGTTCGGCGTAGCCCTCCAAAGGCTCTTCCGCACCGCCGCGCGCCCAGGTGACGGTGTCGCCGACCTTCGTCTCACGCACGTCCTTCACGCCGGTGATGATGTAGCCCACTTCGCCGGGGCCCAGCCCCTCACACGGCTTCGGCGTCGGCGAGACCACCCCGATCTCGTTGATGTCCAGGGTCGCGCCCGTGGCCATCAGCTGCACCTTCTGGTTCGGGCGGAACTGCCCGTCGACCACGCGAATGTAGGTGACCACGCCGCGGAAAGTGTCGTAGACCGAGTCGAAGATCATCGCGCGGGCCGGGGCGTCGACCGGGTGCTCGCTGGTCGGTTGCGGGATCGTGTCGCAGATCTTGTCCAGCAGCTCCGGCACGCCCTCGCCCGTCTTACCGGACACGCGCAGCACGTCCCCCGGCTCGCAGCCGATGATGTTGGCGATCTCCAGGGCGTACTTCTCCGGATCCGCGGCCGGCAGGTCGATCTTGTTCAGGACCGGGATGATCTCCAGGTCGTTTTCCATCGCCAGGTACAGGTTCGCCAGGGTCTGGGCCTCGATGCCCTGGGCCGCGTCGACGAGCAGCACCGCGCCCTCACAGGCCTCCAGCGCACGGGAGACCTCGTAGGTGAAGTCGACGTGGCCGGGAGTGTCGATCATCTGCAGGACCATCTCCTCGCCGAGATGCTCCCCGGAACGCGGCACCCACGGCAGGCGGACGTTCTGCGCCTTGATCGTGATGCCGCGTTCCCGCTCGATGTCCATGTTGTCGAGGTACTGGTCGCGCATGTCGCGATCCGCGACGACGGCGGACAGCTGCAGAATGCGATCGGCGAGCGTCGACTTGCCGTGGTCGATGTGCGCGATGATGCAGAAGTTCCTGATCTTGGCCGGATCCGTGAACGTCTGCTCCGCAAAGTTATTCGCCATTGTCTGGGCTTCAATCCCTTCCTAGTTGAATCCCCCTAACTCTACAGTGACAACACATTTTACTTAAGTGGAGTAACGGTTAGAGTGGCGTCGGGGATGAATTATTCAGACACCCCTCACAATCCCCCACCCCGACGTCGAACCAGGATGATCCGCATGAAATTCAGCGGGCGGACCCGAAACACACTTCTTTCGCGCGGCGAAAAACGCAAAGCCCCAAAGAAGTCTGCACTGGACCGCGGCTTGGAAGCGCTGCGCAAACAACTGGGGTTCGGCCCGAACGCCGGCACAGAGACACCCGAAGACCACGCCCACCGCGGTCAAGCCCCGCTCGAGGTCGTCGACACCGCCGACCACGCCCGCGCCATCTTCTACGCCCCGGACTTGGACGGCCAGCCGGACCCGGGCGAAATCGTGTGGTTTTTGGCCCCCGTCGACTCCGCCACCAAGAAGCACTCCGAACGCGCGATGCTGGTCGTCGGACGCACCCGCCGCCGCGGTGTCCTGGGGCTGTTGATCTCCCCGAACCCCGCGCACGCCGACGACGACAACTGGATGGAGATCGGCTCCGGCCAGTGGGATTCGCTGGGTCGACCCTGCTGGATCCGGCTCGACCGGGTGCTGGAAGTCCCGGACCATGCGCTGCGCCGTGCCGGGGCCCTTTTTCCCCGCGCCCGCTTTGAGCGCGTCGCCGGCGCCCTGCGCTCGCGTTTCAACTGGAACTAGGTTTGGAACGGGACCGCTGCCCTGCTAAACTCCCTGAGGTTATCCTTCATCCGGGAACGCCGGTCGGGGCGGGCAGGACCTTGGGTCCGCTCTTCGTAATCGGCGTCGCGTCTCCCAGCGATGACAAGGAAAAACAGCATCGATTCCGATCTAGTTCAAGAGGTAGCTCACCATGGCAAACATCAAGTCTCAGCAGAAGCGCAACCTGACCAACGAGAAGGCACGTCAGCGCAACCAGGCCGTCCGCACCGCCGTGCGCACCGAGATCCGCAAGTTCCGCGCTCTCGTCGAGACCGGCGACAAGGCTCAGGCCGAGGAGCAGCTGCGCACCGCTTCCCGCGCGCTGGACAAGTCCGTCTCCAAGGGCGTCTTCCACCGCAACAACGCGGCGAACAAGAAGTCCGCCATGGCTCTCGCCTTCAACCAGATGGCTTAAGTCCCGCCCCTTCGCGTGACGACGATCGCCCCGCCCCCTGTTCTCAGGGTGCGGGGCGATTTTTGGTTGCGCCCGCCGCGCTAGGTGAAGACGTCGATGACGCCGTTGACCACGAGCACCGCGCCGGCCACCAGGAAAAACAGCCCGGCGACGACGTCAATCCACGGACCCGCGCGCAGCAGCCGGCGGCGCACCGTCTTCGTGGAGATCACCAGGCTGAGCACCAGGTGCAACGCCAACGACGACCACGACAGCGCCAAAACCACCGTCACCGCCAGGCCGATCGACGGGTTCCGCGGCAACAGCGGGGCGATCAAGGCCGCCAAGAACAGCACGATCTTCGGGTTCGACAGGTTCGTCGTCAACCCCTGCCGGAAAGCCTGCCCGAGGCCGCCCAGCCGACTCTCCGCGTCCTCCAAGTCCACGGGCGGGCTGGTGCGGTTGCGCCAGCCGCTGACCAGCATGCCGCGACCCATCCACAGCAGCCAGGCGCCGCCGAGGATCTGGATCACGCCGAGCACCTCAGGGAAGGCGTTGAGCACCGCTGCCGCGCCGAACACGGTCACGGTGCACCAGAACAACACGCCTACCTGGATGCCGGCGGTGACGGCCACCGCGTGCCGCCGTGACTGCGTGGCGGTCCGGGTGATCAGGATGATGTCCGGGCCCGGCGACAGCGCGCCGACCAGGTTCAACCCGACCAGCGCCGCCAGGTTCGTCAGAGTCACTGCTGACGGGTCAGCCGCGGGAGCAAGTCCGTGCGCCCGAACATCTGGGCGCTGTCCACCGCGTTCGGGTGCCCGGCCAGCGGGTCGGCGCCGGCCTCCAACAGCGCCTCGACCACGCCGTCTTCTTTCTTGAAGATGGCCCCCGCCAGCGGGGTCTGGCCGTGGCCGTTGGGCTTGTTCGGGTCGGCGCCCTCCGCCAGCAAGCCCTTGACCAGCTCTTCCCGACCGCTGTAGGCGGCCAGCATGAGGAAGGTGTTGCCGTCCTGGTTGGCTAAATCGACGTTGACTCCCTGGCGGACGTACTCCAGCAACGTCAGGTCCCCCTCGCGGGTCATGGCGAAAAGTTTGGTGACCAGTTCCTGGACGTCCTCGGGCAGGGCTTCAGGTTGTTCATTCATGACACCGGAGTTTAGCCCGCCAGTTCACTGATGCGGCGCACCGCGTTCTCTATCGCGAATTCGGGGTCCCCGCCCTGGCCCTTGACCTCGGCGTCCAGATCCGCCATGAGCACCACCGCCTGGCTCACCGACTCACCCGACCACCGCCGAGCGACGCGCTGGGTTTTCTCCACCAGCCACGGCGCCATGCCCACCACCCCCGCCAGCTGCTTGGGGTTGCCGCCGCGGGTGGAATACAGCCGGGCGATGCCGCCGACCTTGGAGCTCAACGCCGCCGCCAACGCCACCGGGGAGATCCCCAACTGCAGCGCGCGCCTCGTGGAGGCCAGCGCCTGGGAGGTCTTGCCCGTCACCGCGAGATCCGCGATGTCGAAGCCGGAGACTTCCGCCACCCCGGTGTAGTAGGCCCGCACGGTGCCCACGGTGATCTCGCCCTGGGCGTCCGCGATGAGCTGTTCGATGGCCGAGGCCAACTCGCGCAGGTCGGAGCCGACGGACTCGAGCAGGGCCTGCACCACGTCGGGGGTGGGGCGAACCCCGTGGGCGCGGAATTCCTGCATCACCCAGCCGGTGCGCTGGGAAGGCTTGATCGCCGAGACGTCGTGGACTTCGGCGATCTTGGAGAACTTGGGCACCAGCGCCTTGGTGCGCCCGCCGCCGGAATGCTCGATGAGGAAGTAAATGCCCGGCGCGGGGTCGCGGGCGGATTTCAGCAGCAGGTCGGCGGCGTCCTTGCCGGCGTCTTCCGTCTTCTGGAAGACGATGGCGCGGTCTTCCGCGAACAGCGACGGGCTGGAGACTTCGATGATTTCGGAGCCGGTGACTTCCCCGGCGCGCATGACGGTGCTTTCCACCTCGGGTCCGAGGCGGTCCAGGATGCGATGGCGGGCTCGCTCGGCGAGGAATTCGTCGTCGCCGAGGATGAGGTGCACCTGCGGAATGTCCATGGGTTCATGGTGCCACACCCCGGGCGGGGCGCAGACGTCAGAACCGTCCGTCGGCGGCGCGTTGGGTGCCGTCGGTGTGCAGGGTGACGGGGCCGTCGCGGGCGGGAAAGAGGACGGGGACGCCGTCGGCGGTGGCGCTGGGGCGGTCGGCGGGACGCCCGGCGGGGTCGGTGACGATGATGGCTTGGGTGCCGGGTGGGGCGGAGTCGACGTCGTCGACGTCGGCCACGGTGTGGGTGAGCAGCTGTTCCAACGGGACGTCGGGGGCGGGCGGCTCGGCGCGCGCATAGCCCAGCAAGCCCAGAAGCCCCACCGTGACGACGAGCCAGGTTTTTCCGGCCAGGATGGCGGCGATGATCCAGCCGTAGACGATCAGCACCCAGACCGGTTGCGCCGGCACCGTGACCACCGGCAAGGAGGCCAGCCAGTCGGCGGAGGCGTGGATCCACCACGTCAGCGGCGAGATCACGGTGATCAGCAGGCCGGCTCCCGGCCCGGGCAGCAGCGCCAGGGCCGCGGCGAACAACCCGAGCACGGTCACCGGGGCGGTGGCCGGGGTGACCAGGACGTTGGCGACGACCGCTACCAGGGAGACCTCGCCGGCCATCATGGCGATCAGCGGGGCGGTGACCACGTCGGCGGCGATGGAGACCGCCAGGCTGCGCACCAGCAGCAGGGGCAGTTTGATCTGCGACAGCGGGGCGGCCAATAAGGGCGTGAGCGCCACGATGCCGGCGGTGGCGGCGACCGACAGCGCGAATCCCCACGCGGCGGCCAGGTCCGGGTCGACGGCCAACAGCACGATCACCGCGACGCACAGCGCGTGGACCGGCTCCATCTGGGCGGATCCGAGCACGGCCGCCAGGCCCACCAGGCCGGTGACCGCTGCGCGCAGCACGCTGGGTTCCAGTCCGACGAGGCCGACGAAACCCACCAGGGCCAGCGCCGCCACGGCCGTCTGTGCGCGCGGGCCGACGCCGATGGCCCGGCAGGCCATGATCGCCACGGTGGTCACGATGGTGACGTTGGACCCGGACACCGCGCTCAAGTGGCTGAGTCCGGTGTCGATGTAGAGCTGCTGCGCGGCGTCGCTTTGCAGGGAGACGTCGCCGAGCACCATCCCGGGGAGCAGCCCGCGGTGTTCCCCGGACAGCCGCGCGTCGACGGCGGCGGCGAAGGTGTCTTTGACATGCGCGGCGACCGCCGCCCAGCCGGTGGGCGGGCCGGTCGCGAGGATCTCCGCGTCAGCCACCACCGGGGACAATCCCGGGGAACCCGCGTCAGAATACGTGGCTTCTAACGCGACGGCGGCGCCGGCGGGCAACCCGTGCCCGGATTCGTCGGTGAACGCGGTCAGCTGGGCCGGGTAGCCGGGGACGGTCAAGCGCAGTATCGCGCCGCCTGAAGACGTGGAGCCTGCGGCGGTGTTCAACGTGCCGGTGATCTGTCCGCCCAGGTCCATCCCCGCCGCCTGTCTCGCACGCAGCCAGGTCATCAGGGTCACGGCCCCTCCCAGCACTGCGGTCAACACCGTCTGGCCCGGTTGCCGGACCGCCGCCAGCATGCCTGCGACGAGCAGCACCGCCGCCAGCGAGGGCCAGGGTTGCCCGGTGAGCAGGACCAACAGAGCGGCGGCCCAGACCGTCACCGCCGCCGGAACCAGTCGTAGCTCCGCCATCGATCAGAGGCTGACCTGGTCTTTGAGCTTCTCGAATTTTGCCGGGCCGATGCCCTTGACCTCTTGTAGTTGTTCCAGGGCGGTGAATCCGCCGACGCTGGTGCGGTGGTCGATGATCGCCTGGGCCGTCGCCTCCCCCACCCCGTCCAGACTCGTCAGCTCCGCTGCCTCGGCGGAGTTCAACGACACCAGCCCGCTGCCTGCGGGCGGCGGCGCCGGCGCCCCATCGTGGGCGGGTGAATCCGGGCGGGCGGGGACGTGAACCTGTTGGCCGTCGACGAGCAACTGCGCCTGGTTCAGCGCGGTGACGTCGGCGTCGAGCAGCGGCAAAGCGGCCAGCAGGGCGTCGGCCACCCGGGAACCCTGCGGCACCGTGACCAGACCCGGTTTCTCCACGGCCCCCACCACCGAGACCACTATCTCGCCGGCTTCTTCGGCGTCCGCCGCCTCGTGCCCGACCTCGGGCAACGCGGCCAGGGCCGGCTCCACGGGGTCGGGGCGCTGGAAAAACCACACCGCCCACACCGCGACGGCCACGACCACCACGGCGGCGACGATGGCCGCCTGTTTCGGGGTGACCGCCAGACGGGGAGCCGGATAAGAGACGTCGAGGAGATCTTCCTCCCCGGTCGGACGAGTTAATTCGGTGAGTCTGTCGATGACGGCCATGCCACAGAATCTAAGGCAGCGGCCGCCGGCTGCCGCAGGGCGCCGTCCTGGGCGGGGGATAACCCGGGTGACGCGTCACCTATCCTGTGGAAGGTTTCTTCCGCCCCGAAATCAGCCAGAATAAAACGTCAGTTCAGTTGGCTCTGCTCGCGGGCGACGCGTTCGCGGTCGTAACGCTCAGCGGCGCCGGTTCCCGGCGGCGCGAGACCCGCTCCCAAGTTCGACGGCGTCTTGATCTTGCCGAAAGCCGCGGCGAGCACCAGATCCACGATCAACCCGATGCCTAAAATCAGCAGGCCGACGGCCACGACCATGCCCCACGTGGTCTCCGGGACCTCACCGATCAACAACGCCCCGACGGATATGAGCACCGCCCCGAGGACGCTCTCCCCGACCAACCGCACCCAGATATTCATCGCTGACGTGTCCTTTCTCCGGCAATGCTGTACCTACCAGCCTAGAGGCAAGGGTCAGGCAATCAGAATTGGAGGCGCAACGGGCCTCCTGCCCTGGCCTGGCGGAACTTCAGTCGTCGTCGATGTCCGGGGCGGTGGAAAACACCGCGGACACGCCGATCGCCCCCGCGCCGGTGTGCACCGTGAGCACCGGGCTCAACGGCGCCAACATGAAACTGGAGCCCTCCGGCAGCACCTCTTCCAACAGGTCGCGCAGCTGCAGCGCAGCTTCTTCCGTGTCGACGTGCTGGACCGCGACGAACACCGGGTCCCCCGCCGACCGTTCGACGACCAGTTCCGCCACCTTGCTGAAAGCCTTCGCCTGGGTGCGGGTCTTGCCCGCCAGCTCCAGCTTGCCGCCACGGATCTCCATGATCGGCTTGATCGCCAACACGGCGGCGGACATGATCGCCGTGCCCGTCGACAACCGTCCCGACCTGCGCAGGTCATCGATCTTCTGTAGATACACCCACGTCGACGATCGCCGCAGCGTGTCGGTGGCCAACTTCTCGCACGCATCCAAGTCGGCGCCCTCCTGGGCGAGTTTGGCGGCAGCCATCGCCGCGGCGCCGACGGCCATGCCCACGCTGGCGGTGTCGATGATCCGCACCGCCCCGTCGAACACCGCCGACGCGGCGACCGCCGCCGAATACGTCGAGGATAGTTCCTTGGCCACGTGCAAGGCCACCACCCCGTCGTCGCCGCCGCGCTCCAGCTGGCGGGCGTACGCCGCCGCCAACTCCAGCGAGGACAGCCCCGACGTCGTCGTCTCCGCCTCCTTATCCATCAGGTGCAGGTCGACGACGGTGATGCCGAGTTCCTTGACCACGTCCTCGGGCACGCCGGCGGAAGAATCCACGACAACGCGAACCGCCACGGCGACTAGACCTTCCCGCCCAGGTTCCAGGCCTGCAGATGCCACTGGCCTTCCGGCGCCTCATCCGCTTTCGCACGGTCCGTCAGTACGGCGGCGGCCGTGTTGTGCAGGCTGGTCAGCAGCGGGTACTGGGACACGTCCAGCCCCAGCAGGTGCGAGGTCAACGCGGAAATGGTTCCGCTGTGGGCGACCAGCAGCACCGACGATCCGGGCCACGGCTCAAAGTCCTCGAACAACCCGTCGACCACGGGGCGGGCGCGGCGGGCGACGTCGATGCGTGATTCACCGCCGGGCGGGGCCCAGGTGGCGTCGTTGCGCCACCGCGCCCGGGCGCCGGGGTCCTCCGCGTCCACTTCGGCGTGCGTGCACCCCTGCCATCGGCCCAAGTCGGTTTCCCGGAGCCGGGCGTCCGTCTCCACGGCCACCCCGATGCGCTCGCCGATGATGGCGGCGGTGTCGAAGGCGCGCTCTAAATCGGAGGCGATGATCCGGGAAATGCCGGCGTCCGCGAACCGCTCCGCCGCCGTCGCCGCCTGCTCGCGGCCGACGTCGTCCAGCTGAGTGTCCAACTGTCCCTGCATCCGACGGGTGGCGTTGTAATGCGTCTGCCCGTGGCGCAACAAAATCAGGCGGCGGTACATGAAATCGCTGGCGTCCTACTGCTCGTCGTCGTAGTAGTGATAACCGTCGTCGGAATCCCCTTCGGCGGGGCCTTCGCCCGCCAGCGGGATCTCGTCGATGGATTCGACGGAGCGCACGTCCACGTCGTCGGCGTAAGTGCCGGGACGCTCCGGCGGTTCCACGCCGTCGACCTCGATGAGCGGGGAATCGCGGTACAGGCGGTCCAGGCCGTAGAACTCGCGCTCGGCGGTGCGCTGGACGTGGACCACGAACTGTCCGTAGTCCAGCAGCACCCACCGGTTCTCGCGGTGGCCTTCGCGGCGCAGCGGCTCGACGCCGGCCTCGGTGAGCTTGTCTTCGACCTCTTCGACGATGGCGCGCACCTGGCGTTCGTTGTCGCCGGTGATCACGACGAAGACGTCGGAAATCGCCATGACGTCGGAGACGTCGTACACGGCGATGTTGGAGCCCTTCCGCTCATCGGCGGCGAGGGCGGCGATGGTCGCCAAACGGCGGGATTCGTCAGTGGCAGTCAATGAATAAACATTCCTACTTAAGAGTGGTTGTGCTAGTCACCCGCTAGTCTTGCACGAACGCGGGCCCTAGCGCTATTCAACGTAAACGTTGTTCTTGGCAATGTACTGCACCACCCCGTCCGGAACCAGATACCACACCGGTCGACCGGCGGCGGCGCGTCGCCGGATGTCGGTGGAAGAAATCGCCATGGCCGGAACGTCGATGAGCTGCACCCGATCGCCGTGCCCGTCCGGCAGCATCTTCTCGCTCAATTCGTACCCCGGGCGGGTGACCCCCACGAAATGCGCCAAGTCGAACATTTTTTCCCAGTCGTGCCAGCTCATGATCGAGGCCATCGCGTCGGCGCCGGTGATGAAATACAGCTCCGCCCCCTGAAACTGCTCCCCCAGATCCTTGAGGGTGTCGATGGTGTATGTCGGCCCCGACCGGTCAATGTCGACCCGGCTGACCGTGAACCGCGGGTTGGCGGCGGTGGCGATGACCGTCATGAGGTACCGGTCCTCGGCGGGGCTGACCCGGCGATCGGCCTTCTGCCACGGCTCCCCCGTGGGCACGAACACCACCCGGTCCAGGTCGAAACGGTCGGCGACTTCGCTGGCCGCGACGAGGTGTCCGTTGTGGATCGGGTCAAACGTGCCGCCCATGATGCCGATGCGCGCAGGGGTAGTCATGGTCACGAAGTCTAGCGCCCCTGGGCGGCGAGGATCCACGAAGCGAAGCTTTCGGCGGCGCGCTCGTCATATTCCCGCGGGGCCTTGCCGGTGAAGTAGTGGGTGTGCGCGCCCAAGTCCTCCAACTCGCCGGACAAGTACGTCTCTTTTGCCGCGTCCACGGCGCCGGTCACGGAAAGATTGCAGACGACGTCGGCGGGCAGGCAGTAGTTGACCCGGGGTGCCTCCGCCACGGCGTCCTCCCACTCCGCGGGCACGCGTTGCAGCAGGCCCCCGCCAGGAGCCGCTCCCCCGACCAGGGAAGGATCATTCGCCTTGAGCAACGGATTACCCAGATAGACCACCCCGGCCAGGCGGTCATCCTCCGCCAGCTTGCGCTCCTGCGCCGTCATCACGACCGCGCCCTGCGAGTACCCGGCCAGGACGTAGTCTGGCTCGCAGCCGGTGGCGGCCTCCCATCCGGCCAGGTAGCTCATCGTATTGGTGACGCCGGAGTTCACGCTGCGGGCCAATTCGCCCAGGGAGATGCGGGCGATCTCCGGCACGGAGATCCGGTCCAACAGCTCGGAGACACGCTGAACGAGCTCCCGCGCCGCCACCTCCTCGCCCTCCTCGACGAGCACCGGCAGGGGCAGGGCGGCGGGGTACACCTCCGGATCCAGGGCGATCACCGGCACGTCCTCCAGCAGCGACTCACCGGTTTGTTCCACGTGGTGGGCTTCGGCGAAACGCAGGAACATCCCGATCTGGTAGCCCTCATAGCCGTTGGACTCCCACGCGGAATCCGGCGCATAACGGGTCGGTCCCAGATCGACGTTTTCCTCGCTGCCTCGGGCGGCGACCACCGCCACCTCCGGGCATACGCCCTGCTCCTGCTCTGCAGAGGCAGGGGCGGGGGCGACCACGCCTAACGTCATCACCGCGGCGGCCAGACCAGAGAGAATTTTGCGCATATCTCTCAGTGTAGTCGCCCGATTCACAGACAGAACACAGCTTACGCTACGGGCGGGTGTGGCCGGTGCCCTCCAGGACCCACTTGGTGGAAGTCAGCTCCGGCAGCGCCATCGGGCCGCGGGCATGCAGCTTCTGGGTGGAGATCCCGATCTCCGCGCCCATGCCGTAGACCTCGCCGTCGGTGAAGGCGGTGGAAGCGTTGACCATCACGGCGGCCGCGTCGACCTCATTGGCAAACTTCTGGCAAGTGTAGGCGTTCAACGAGGCCAGTGCCTCAGTGTGGCCGGTTCCCCACTCGGCGATGTGCGCGATGGCGCCGTCGACGCCGTCGACGACCTTGGCGGCGATGTCGAAGGAGAGGTACTCCTCCGCCCAGTCGGCCTCCTCTGCCTGGACGACGTCGGTGGCGCCGAAGGCCTCCAGCTCGGCGACCTCGCCGTGGACGGTGACCTCGGCTTCCTGCAGGGCGGTGATGACCCGCAGCTTGTCGGCGTCGTCCAACCCGGCGTCGATGAGCGCGACCTCGGTGGCGTTGCACACCGAGCAGCGGCGGGTCTTGCCGTTGAGCAGCATCTCGATCGCGCTGTCCAGGTCCGCGTCGCGGTCGACGTAGAAGTGGCAGTTGCCGGTGCCGGTCTCGATGGCCGGGACGGTGGCGCCCAGGACTACGGCGTCGATCAGGTTCTTGCCGCCGCGCGGGATGACCACGTCGACCAGGCCGCGGGCGGTGATCAGGTCCTGCACGGAATCATGGGTGTCGCACGGCAGCAACTGCACGGTCTCGGCGGGCAGACCATGCTTGACGACGGTCTGCTGCAGCACCTCCACCAGCTTGGCGTTGGAACTGCGCGCCGACTTCGAACCGCGCAGCAGCGCGACGTTGCCGGACTTCAGGGCCAGGCCGAAGGCGTCGACGGTGACGTTCGGGCGGGCCTCATAGACCATTCCCATGACGCCCAGCGGCACCCGGACCTGCTTCATCTGGATGCCGTTGGACATCACTCCGCCCTGCAGGACCTCGCCCACCGGGTCCTTCAGGCCGGCGACCTGGCGCAGACCCCCGGCGATGCCCTCGATGCGCTCGGCGTCCAGGCTGAGGCGGTCGATGAGGGACTCGGCCAGGCCGCGCTCGCGACCGGTGTCGATGTCCTGCTGGTTCGCAGCCAGGATCTCGTCGGTGGCGGACACCAAGTCATCGGCGGCGGCCAGCAGAATGTCGTTCTTCTGCGGGGTCGGCAGCTTCGCCAGCTGCGGAGCGATCTGCTTCGCCGCGCGCGCCTTGCTCAGGACTTCTTCTCGTTCGGTTTGTCGTTCGGGAGTGAGATCAGTCATGGCCACCAGCGTACATAGCCCGCGCCTCAGTAGCCGACTTTTATATCCACTTCTGTGGACATGCGTTGACCAGCCGCAAAGAGTTCGGCGTTGCGCGCCGCCAACGCCCCGATGGACGCCCGGATGTTTTGCTCGGTGTTGGCGGTGTGCGGAGTGATCACCACGTTCGGCATGGCCCACAACGGATGGTTTTCCGGCAAGGGCTCCGGGTCCGTGACGTCGAGCCCGGCGCCGGCGATGGTGCCGTCGCGCAGCGCGGCGACCAGGTCATCGGTGACGATCAGGGGGCCGCGGCCGGCGTTGACCACCACCGCGTGCGGCTTCATCTTGGCCAACACCTCGGCGTCGATGAGCCCGCGGGTGC
>CALZCR010000010.1 GCA_945631445.1 uncultured Corynebacterium sp.
TGATCGCCTGGAAGATCAGCGACCCGATTACGGTGAGGACAAAGAGGTAGATCATCCAGAAGTGCGTGGTGTGCCACCAAACGTCGGCGTCGCGGGAGATCACGATGTCCAGCTGCGCCTGCAGATAGTGGTAGCCGATGGTGAAGGCGATCGGGTGGGAGAGGTAGATGATCAAGGTGTTGCGGCCGAGCTTCTGCAGCCCTTGGGCCAGGTACGGGATCTTCGCGATGATCACCGTCAAGGCGATCGCGGTGGGCAGCATGAGCAGCTGCACCACCGACATCACCGGCAGGCGCACTTCCGGGGTCCCGATCGTGTCGGCGAAGGCCAGCGGCCACGGCAGTTCAAAGGAGTGGCGGGATTCCGCCGCGAATCGGTTCCAGGCGATCATCAGGCCCAGCCCGGCGGCGTAGGTGCCGGCCGCGAACACCAGCCGCCACGGTGTCAACGCCGTGGCCGCGAAGCGGGTGATGGTGGGCCGCAGGTAGGCGCCGGCCAGGAACACCGGCAAGTAGAGCACCGCCTTGCCGGCCATGTGCCAGTCGTAGTGCACCGGCAGCAGCAGCAGCGGACTGAGAGCGACCAGGACCACGCCCCAGCGCGGCATTTTGCGGGTCAGCCACAAGATGACGTTGAACAGCACCAGAGCGTACAGGAACCACGCCATGTTGTTGCCCTGCAGCACATGGCCCGCATATCCGCTCCATGGCAAGGGGTCGGTCCCGAAAACCATGGCGTACTCACGATATTTCAGCCACAGTTCGACCGGCACCCACACCAGGTAGGGCACGAGGAAAAACCACAGCCGACGCACAAAGAGCTGGCTGAAGGTGAAGTTAAAGATCTTGGTGGCGAAAAATCCGCTGACCAAGAAGAACAGCGGCATGCGGAGCGGGTCCAGCAAGGCGTTGACCTTGGCCAGAGTGGTGTCCATGCCCTCTGGGACGGCGAGTCCCACATGCAGGGTCACCACCCCGAGAATGGAAATTCCCTTGGCGATGTCCGGCCAAGCCATGCGTGTCTTCGTCGTTGCCAACGGCTCCTCCTGGTCGATGCTGCCCGGCCCCCTCGCCTGCCTCGCTCGGCCAGTGCACGTCGGCTTTCCGCATCCTAAAATCCTATTAAGAATACTTACGGTAGCAGAGCCCTGACAGGGGGACAACAGGGTTAACCTCGTGTTTCGAGCTCTCCCCCAGGTTCCGCCCCCGCCGGATACCCGTCCCCGGCCGCCAACGACCTCTTCACGTCCGTGGCGTAGACGTCCACGTACGGCTCGCCGGTCAACTCCGCCAGCACCGCCATCAGATGGTCCGTGAACTTGCGCATCACCGCGCGGTCGTCGCGGTCCAGCCCCTGCTCCTCGGCCCAGGCGTGCGGGTCAATGGCCTCGCCAACGATGATGCGCACCTTCGTCGGACGCAGCAACCACGTCCCGATGGGGTTGGCCTTGCGGGAGTCGATCATCGCGATCGGGATCACGGGGTGCCCCGTCGCCATCGCGATGCGGGCCATGCCGGTGCGGCCCTTGTAGAGCCGACCGTCCGGAGAGCGGGTGCCCTCCGGGTAAATGCAGAGCAGGTCGCCGCGGTCTAAGACGGAACGGGCGGCGGTGACCATGGCCTGGCCCGCGTCGGTGGCGTCACGGTCCACCGGGATCTGCCCGGCCGCCCGGAAGAACCATGCGCGTGCCCGCCCCAATACCCCGGGGGTGGTGAAGTACTCCGACTTGGCGGGGAAAGTGATCTGCCGGTCCACCAGCAAGGGCAAGTAAATGGAATCCATGACGGCCTGATGGTTGGAGGCCAAGATCGCGGCGCCCTCGTCCGGGATCTGCTCGAGCCCCTCGATCTCCGGCCGGTTCCACACGTGGAAGGTCCACCCGACGAGTGCCTTGGCGATCGCGTACATCTTATTGGGCATGGCTCGAAGTCTCCTTGAATGGGAACGGCACAGGTGTGCGGGGGTATCTGCTTCAGACCGGGCGGCGGGCCAAATCAGCCACGCCAATCATACCCGCATCGGGTCCGAGCTCGGCCGTCGCGATCCGGGGGACCGGGCGAAATCCCGCCCCGACCACCTGCCGTCGCAGCGCGTCCCGCGCCCGGTCCACATATAGGTCGGCGTCGGCGGACAAGCCGCCGCCCAACACGATCAACTCCGGATCCAACACATCGGCCACCACGGAAAAGCCCTGACCCAGCCACTGCGCGAAATCCTCGAGCACCGCCCGACCCAGCGCGTCCCCTGCCCGGGCGGCGGCGACCACGGCGTGACTGGTGACCGCGTCCGGGGACGTCGCCAGCGTCTGCGCCAGCGCGGAACCGGCTCCGATCCCGCGGGCGGCCAGTTCCCGGGCGGTGGGCACCAGCGCCGTACCCGAGGCATAGCGCTCCAGGCACCCGCTTTTTCCGCAGGAGCAGGCTCTGCCGCCCGGCACCACGCTCAGGTGCCCGAATTCCGGGGCCGTGCCGTAGGCGCCACGGTAAATCTCCCCGTCCACCATCAAGGTGGCGCCGATGCCGGTGCCCACGGCGAAAAACACCCAGGTGTGCGCGTCAGCGCCCGCCCCAAAGCGGTATTCACCCCAGGCGGCGGCGTTCGCGTCATGCTCGAGGACCACTGGCACATCCAGCCGCGCCTGCAGCTGCGCCTGCAACGGCGTGCCCCGAAACGGCAGATGCGGGGCGAAGCGGACGACGGTGCGTTCGACGTTGAGGAAGCCGGCCAGCGCCAGCCCCACGGCGGCGACGTCCGGATGATCGGTGCGCAAGGCGGCGACGAGATCGACGACGGCGTGTTCCACTGCCTCGGCGTCGCCGGGGGTCGGCACGGAGCGGGATTCGCGCAGGGCGCCGTCGGCGTCGACGACGCCGGCCCGGAGGTTGGTGCCGCCGATATCGAAGCCGATGGTCGGGGCCGTCATGGGCGTGCTCGGGCGCATGGTCCTGCTTTCGTCGGTGCCGCGGCCGCCCTCGCGCACAGGTGGCGTCGGCCTGCGGGAAGGTGGTCGCTTGAAACTGTGGGGTGCTGGTCCGCCAGGAAATATACCCGGCGGGCCGACCCGTCCATTAATGTGTGATCATATCGTTGAGCCGTCGGCCCATGATCTCCCAGGTCCACCGGGCCTGCACGTGCGCCCTGCCCGCCCGCCCCATACGGGCGCGCAGGGAGGCGTCGGCAAGCACCCGGTCGAGCGCCCCGATGAGTTCGCGCACGCTGCGTCCGTCGACGACCAGCCCGGTCTCCGGGGTGACGGTCTCCGGGGCGCCGCCCGAATCGCCGGCGACCACCGGCACGCCGCACGCTTGCGCCTCCAGGTACACGATGCCCAGACCCTCCACGTCGAGCCCGGCGCCGCGGGTGCGCGCCGGCATGGCGAACACGTCCGCCGCGGCCAGCAGGTCCCGCATGTCGGTGAAAGACAGCGCCCCGGTGAACAGCACCGCGTCCGGCTCCGTCTCGGCGAGGGGCTCGGCCAGCACCCGCAGCGTCGATTCGTAGGAGCCGACGCCGACGATCGCCAGCCGCGTGCCCGGGTGGCGGCGGCGCAGCTCCGGCAGCGCCCGGATCAACTGGTCCTGGCCTTTCCTGGGCACCAGCCGCGACACGCACACGATCAACGGCTCCTCGCCGACGCCGAACCGGGCGCGGGTCTGGGCGCGCTCCTGCTCCGTGGCGGGGCGAAAGACCTCGGTGTCCACCCCGGACGGCAGGTGCTCGTAGCGGGTGCGCTCCCCGATCGCCGGGCGGATCCGGCCGAGCGTGTAATCGGAGATGTAGGTGACCACGTCGACGTCGTCTCCGATGCGCCGCAACACCTGCCGGGCGCCGGGCAACATCGACCACCCCACCTCGTGGCCGTGGGTGGAGGCGATCGTGCGGGTGGCCCCGGCGGCGCGCGCCGACGAGGCCAGCACGGCCAAGGGGGCGGCGGCGCCGAACCAGACGGTGTCGACGTCACGCTCGGCGATGATCTCGCCCATCCGCTTCGCGACGCCGGGAGTCGGCGCCATCAACCAGTGCGGCCACCGGATGACCTCGTGGGCGACGTCCGCATCGTGTTCCGCCGCCGCGGCCGCATCTTGTGTGGACGCGAAGACCACGGTGTCCTCCGGGTCGAGCGTGGCGACGAAATCACGCAGATAGGACTGAATGCCGCCGATCTTCGGCGGGTAGTCGTTGGTCACGAGCAACGTGCGGGACATGCAAGCAGCTTAGCGGCGCAGGCTAGTAGCGCGAAGCGCCCGCCCACGGCATCGAATCGACGCTGACCACCTGCACCGGGACCCCGTAGTCAGAGGCGTGGACGAGCTGGCCGTTGCCGATGTACATGCCCACGTGCGTCACCCCGGGATAAAAGCCGACGATGTCGCCGGGCTGCAGCTCCGCGCGGCTGACGGAAGCGCCGCCGGCGAGCTGCGCCTGGGAGGTCCGCGGGATGTTCTTGCCCATTTGCTGGTGAGCCCACACCATCAGCCCGGAGCAGTCGAAGGCGCTGGGGCCCGTGGCGCCCCACCCGTAGGGGGAACCGAGCTTGGCCAACGCCGCGGCGACGACGCCGGAGGCGTCCGCGGGAGCGGCCGGCGCCTCCGGCTGGTTTTTGTTCTCCCACCTCTCGGCGGCCGCGCCCTCCAAGGAGTTGATGCGTGCCTCGATCGACCCGATCTGATCCTGCAGCTGCAGGCGCTCTTCTTCGAGCAGGCGGTGCTTCTCCTCCAATTGGGAGCGGTTGAAGTCGGCCGCCGCCACCGCCGCGTGGGCGGCCGAAGCTTCCCGCGCCGCCGCGGTCATGGCCGCGTCCAACTCTGCGAGGCTCTGTGCGGAGTCTCGGCCCAGCGCCCCCAGATACGCGGAGCGGTCGATCATGTTCTGCGGGTTGTTCGCGGCCGCCAGGCTCACTGCGGAGTCCGCGACCACACCGCGGTACTTGGCCGACGCCAAGCCATCGACTTCCTTTTGGAAGAGGGCGTGGAGTTGGCTCGCTTCGGCGGCTTTCTCGCCCGCCGTCGCGGCACGGGCCTCCAGCTCCTCGAGCGTCCGGCCGCTGGCGGCGACGTCGTCCTCGAGCTGCTTGACGTCCTCGTTTTTCGCGCTGACCCGCTCGGAGACGCCGTCCAATTCGGCGATCAGGTCGTCGACTTCGTCCGCTCCGGCCGTGCCGGCCACGGTGACGCCTGTGGCCAACGTGAGAAACGCGGTGGACGTCGCGACAATGCCCCGCCGACGACGGAACGACTTCGAAGAGTGCATGGATTCCTCTGTGCCTTTATTCATGAATGACAAACCTGGCTCAGTATAAAGCCCCTCCCCCGCCCGCGCGTAACTGCGCAGAGATAAGGGGCCGCGGGCCAGGCCGGCGGATGAAAAACCCGCTTCCCCGCACTCGTGCTGGTGCGGAGGAAGCGGGCTCTTACTCGGGTGGGACGCGTTAGAAGCGAACCGCGGAGTGGATCGGCATGTAGTGCAGGTCACGCTCAGCGACCGGGGTGCCGCTGTTCAGGGCGTCGATGATGGTGCCGTTGCCGGTGTAGATGCCCACGTGGGAGGCGCCGGAGTAGTAGGCGACGATGTCACCCGGCTGCAGCTGGCTCAGCGGGACGTTCATGCCGGCGGAGGCCTGGGCGCCGGAGGTGCGCGGAATGTTCTTGCCTGCCTGCTGGTAGGCCCAGGTGGTCAGACCGGAGCAGTCGAAGGCGTTCGGGCCCGTGGCGCCCCAGGCGTAGGGGGCACCGATCTTGGAACGGGCGGCGTCGACGATGGCCTGGCCGGTGTTGGTGACCGGGGCGGCGGCGGGCTGCATGGCTGCGGCCGCCTGGGTGGTTGCCGGGGCGACCGGGGCGAGGTTCTGGGCGGCGTCGTTCAGGAACTCCTGGAAGCCCGGGATCGAGGAGGAGCCCGGCAGGGCGCGCAGCTCGTCGATGGTGGAGAGGACGTCGGTGTTGGCGTAGGTTGATCCCTGCAGAGACGGGATCCACTGCTCGATGCCCGGGATGGACTCGATGCCCGGAACGTTCTCGATGCCCGGGATCTCCACGGCGATGCCGGTGTTCGGGATGTTGACCTCTGCTGCGGATGCGAAGCCCGGGGTCAGCACAGCGACGCTGGCTGCGGCCACGGTGGCCGCGGCGATGCGACGGGTGTTGCTGGTGATCTGGCGATGCGTAGCCACGAATAAAACTCCAAGTTCTCTGTGCGTCTGCCGAGTTAGCTGTCGGGTGAGGAAACAGATTTTTCCCTCCCGCGTCCTCCGTGCCGACGATCGCTCGCGATCTTCGTGCACCCCGTCCGCGGAATGAACCCCTGGTGTGTCTGGGTCCCCGGCTCTCGTGCGGGCGTCCGGCGGATCTGCCGTCGGTCGCTCGTCGAGATTCGACTGTGTTGTGTTCAGTTCGTACCATTCGGTCCCGGTGGGATCCGCAATGTCTCGAACAGGTTACGAAATCGCAACGAAGGATGTCCAACGGAAGACGAAAAACTGGCCCGTTATTGTGCTGTTACCGTTCTGAAACTAAACGGAAGCCGCCCTCACCCCCTTCGGCGACTTTCCCGCCCTTTCGCGGAGAAGCTGAATAAATGCACGGCGGCCAGCTCCGATGGCGATGTTTTTCATCCTCATCGCCCACTGGACAAGGCGCGGGGAGGTTTCCCTCTCATCGCCAGAAGGCTAAAGGTGACTTTGCCCACACCATGTTCCCAATCATCCCTTTCGACGCTCTCCCACCTTCCTTCCCCACCACCGACACACACCTCCGGCCGATTTCTCCCCGCCAGAGACAGCCTCTGCAGGCGCCTGTGCACGTAGCCGGAGAGCCGGGTGATCGCCTGCCCCGCAAGGAAAGCCCCTGCCATCGGGCCCCGATCTTCCCCGGCGGGCCCCTCCCCGACCCTCTCCTGGGCCTGCTGCGGCCTCCTGAGGGCCAGGTGCAACCTCGTCTCAGCGCAACAGCCATGAGAAAGGCCGCAACCCCCGGAGCCATGTCCGGGGGCTGCGGCCTTGTGAGCGCGTTACAGCATGTGACTGAGGCGAGTACTAGTCGTTCAGACCCTTGCGATCGTCCGCTTCGCGGTTCGCACGGTTGAGCTCCTCGTACATCTGAGCCTCTTCGCGGGCGTTCTCCTCTTCGGCGCGGATGCGCTTCTCGACGATCGAGGGGTCATCCGGGCTGAAGAAGGAGCCCTGCGGGGCAGCGTCGGCGTAGCCGAGCTCGTTGAGCTGCTTCGGCACCTTGGCGCCGGCGTACTCGAGCGGAATCGGGTTGCCGTTCTCATCCACCGGGCCGAGCGGCTGGTGGACCTCGACGAAGGCGCCGTTGGGCAGCTGCTTGATGACGCCGGTCTCGATGCCGTGCTCCAGCACCTCACGGTCCGTGCGCTGCAGGGAGACACAGATGCGGTAGGTGATGAAGTACGCCAGCGGGGGCAGGACGATCAGACCGATGCGGCCCAGCCAGGTCATGGCGTTCAGCGAGACCTGGAAGAAGTGGGCGACGTGGTCGTTGCCGCCGGAGACGGTGGTCAGCATGAAGAACACGATGGCCATGGCGCCGATGCCGGAGCGGACCGGCACGTCGCGCGGACGCTGCAGAAGGTTGTGGTGCGCATTGTCACCCGTCGCCTTCTTCTCGATCCACGGGTAAGCCATGAGCAGGACGACCATCACCACGGCGAGGATCAGCACCCAGGTCGAGCCCGGGATCGTGTAGTTGCCGAGGTAGAGCTCCCACGCCGGCATGACACGGGCCAGACCGTCAGTCCAGAGCATGTACACGTCGGGCTGCGAACCCGCGGAAACCTGCGACGGGTTGTAGGGGCCCAGGTTCCAGATCGGGTTAATGGTGGTCAGACCGGACATCAGCGCGAGGATGCCGGCGACGAAGAAGCCCATGCCGATGGCCTTCGTCGCGAACACCGGCATGATTCTGATGCCCACCACGTTGTCTTCTGTGCGGCCCGGTCCCGGGAACTGGGTGTGCTTCTGGTACCAGACCAGGAGCAGGTGAGCCGCGATCAGAGCCAGGATGATGCCCGGCAGAACCAGCACGTGGAGGATGTAGAAACGGTCCAGCATCAGGTCGGACGGGAAGTCCCCGCCGAAGATGGCCCAGTGCATCCAGGTGCCGATGATCGGGGCGCCCACGATCATCGCGGACATGATGCGCAGACCGGTGCCGGAGAGCAGCTCGTCCGGCAGGGAGTAGCCGAGGAAGCCTTCGACCATGCCCAGCAGAATCAGGGTGACGCCGATGATCCAGTTGGCCTCACGCGGGCGTCGGAACGCACCGGTGAAGAAGATGCGCAGCATGTGCGCGACCATGGCCATCATGAACATCAGGGCGGCCCAGTGGTGCATCTGACGGACGAACAAGCCGCCACGGACGTCAAAGGAAATGTCCAGGGCCGTCGCGTAGGCACGCGACATCTCCACGCCGTTGAGCGGGAGGTAGGCGCCGTCGTAGATCACCTTGGTGATCGACGGGTCAAAGAACAGCGCCAAGTAGACGCCGGTCAGCAGCAGGATGATGAAGCTGTACAGGGCGATCTCACCGAGCATGAACGACCAGTGCGTCGGGAAGACCTTGTTCAGCTGCGGGCGGAGGAAGCCTGCGATAGTGAAGCGCGAATCGACGGCGTTGCCGAAGTTCGCTCCTCCGCGATTGTCAGTTTTAGTGCTCATTACGACTTACGCTCCCAGAATGCCGGGCCAAGGGGCTCAATGAAGTTGTCCCTGGCGATGAGGTAACCCTCTTCGTCAATGGTGATCGGCAGCTGTGGCAGTGCACGTGCGGCGGGGCCGAAAATCGGCTTGCCGTACTGCAGTGCGTCGAACTGCGACTGGTGGCACGGGCACAGAATGCGCTGGGTCTGAGCCTCGTAGAGCGAGGTCGGGCAGCCGATGTGCGTGCAAATCTTCGAGTAGGCGTAGTAGTCGCCGTAGTGGAAGTCTTCCTGGCCCTCGCGCTCGATCACGCGCTCGGCGTCAGAAGTGCGCAGACGAATCAGCATGACCGGGTTACGCGGCCCGTGAATCGAATGCATGTGGTTTTCGTAGACGTCGCGGGCCGGATCGTACCGATCGCCGTCGTTGACGTCTTCGTTGGCGAGCGGGAAGACCGTCTCCATGCCGCCGGCGGCGAGATCCTCCGGGCGGACGCGGACCAGGCGGGAGACGCCGGTGGTGGTGTAGTGCGTTCCCCCCTCGCCCTCGTGCTCCTCGGCGATGGCGCCGATGTCGCGGGCGAGGTAGAGCTTCACGCCCTGCTCGTGCAGGGTCCAGCCGGAGGTCCACAGGGTGCCGTCGCCGTAGTAGTCCATCTCACGGGCGCGCCACGGGTTCTTGATGGCGCCGCCGAGCGGGGCGATGACGACCAGGCCGAAGAGCACGCCGGCGGTGCCGAGCATGCCCTTGATCGTGGCGCGGCGGCCGAGCGTGGAGGTGCTCCAGGCGTCGTTGAGCAGCGCGGTGATCGTACGACGGTCGATCTCCTCGGACGGGCCGTCGTGGCGGCGCTGCACCGAGATCTCTTCCGGGATGAACTTCTTGACGTACAGGATCACGGCCATGCCGAGGGCGAGGATCGAGATGCCTGACGTCAAGCCGAGTGCCGGGGTGTAGAAGGTGTGCCAGAAGTGGCCCTCTTCGCCCAGGTTGCGGAACTCCCACGGCCAGAACAGGTAGACCACGAGGAACGCGATGGCCATGATGATGGAGACGCCCAGCCAGATGGCGATGCCGTTGGCCGCGCGCTTTTCCGCCGGGTCGTTTTCGACCGGCCAGCGGTTCTTGCGGTACGCGACGGTGACTCCGTCGAGTTCGGTGCCGAGGCGGGCGAGCTCTTCATTGCTCATCGACGCGAGTTCGCTGTCGGTGTAATCTTTCTTCACTTCATTGCTCATGAACGCGATCCAATCCACATTGCAGCGCCGATCAGCGCGGTGATACCGATAACCCACATTGCGACGCCCTCAGCGACCGGGCCCAGGCCGCCGATGCTCCAACCACCCGGGTTCGGAGTCTCCTTGGCGGCCTTGATGTAGGCGATGATGTCTTCCTTCTCGTCGGCGCTGAGCTGACGATCGGAGAACTTCGGCATGTTCTGCGGACCGGTGAGCATGGCCTGGTAGATCTCCTGCTCATTGGCCGGATCAAGGCCCGGAGCGTACTTGCCGGAGGACAGCGCGCCGCCACGTCCGGTGAAGTTGTGGCAGGAAGCGCAGTTCAGACGGAAGAGCTCGCCGCCACGGGCGATGTCCTCAGCCTGAATCTGGCCGTTGTAGTTGGAGCCTCGCAGCTCCTCCATGGCAATGCTGCCGTCCTCGTTGTACACGAGCTCCGGGCCGCCGCCGTTGGCTGCGACGTAGGCAGAGAGCGCCAGCGACTGCTGCTCGGTGTAGCGCGGGGTCTTGCGCTCGGCCTGGGCGTCGTTGGACATCATCGGCATGCGTCCGGAGTGCACCTGGAAGTACACGGAACCTTCGCCGACGCCGATGAGGGACGGACCGCGGTCCTGGACGCCCTGCAGGTTGGCGCCGTGGCAGGTGATGCAAGCGACGTCGTAGATGTCCTTGCCCTCCTGAATGAGCGCCTGGTCGTCGCGCTGGGCGGTGGCCACCTGCGCGTCAGGAGTCAAGGCGGAGCCCAGGACGCCGGCGCCGGTCAGACCGACGGTCAACGCGAAAGCTCCGGCCGCGGTGCGGCGGAACTTGCGGCGGCGACGGGCCTTCTTGGCCGGAGCAGCCGCACCGGGCTCAGCCGGTGTGGGGGTGGGATTGTTATCCATCATTTTCCTAGTTCGTTTCTGTCCGTGAGTGGAAAGTGAAGGGGCGTCGGCGGCGAGGGCGCCGAAGCGCCCTCAGCGGACGACCGCCTTATTGGATGAGGTACAGGATGATGAAGACGCCGATCCAGATGACGTCGACGAAGTGCCAGTAGTAGGACACGCCCATTGCGGCGGTCGCCTGAGCCGGAGTGAACTTCGCCTTCGTGACTCGAATGATCACGGCAATGAAGGCGATGATGCCGGCGGCGACGTGCAGCATGTGGAATCCGGTGATGATGTAGAACACCGATCCGTACACGCTGGACTGGATAGTCACGCCGTGGACGATCATCTCGTACCACTCGAATCCGACCAGACCCAGGAAAATAACTCCTAGGACGACCGTGACTGTGAACCACTTGCGGAGGCCATATACATCCCCCCTTTCGGCCGCGAACACGCCGAACTGTGCGGTAACGGAAGAGGTGACCAGAATGATCGTGATGACCAGTCCGTAGATGACGTTCAGGTTCGAAACCTGCTCCGCCCAATCACCTGCTTGACCGTTAGCCCGCGATGTGAAGTACATCGCGAACAGTCCGGCGAAAAACATCAATTCCTGCGACAGGAACGCGATGGTACCCACACTGACAATATTGGGACGGTTCAGTGTGGGCACACGCTGCGGTGTCGCCATGCTGGGGTTAGAAACTGCGCTCGTCACGTCTGCAAGTATGGCCCGAATCGGAGGCAAAGTCACTTTGCCTACCCCCGATATTTCTTCTTCGAAAAGCCATTCACCTGGCATTTTAGGAAATCAAGAACTGTCGGGGGTTTCTTTCCACACCCCCGGGAACTTTTAAGCCCGACCATCCGACCGTCGGGTTTTCGCAGGTCACTTCGACCATCGCCGCCCCCTCGACATTCCCCTTCCCGGCCGCTCACCCCTGCGGGAAAAAGAAATCAAGCCCTGACCTGGCCCGATTGCCCCAGAGAGAAAGTTCACAAAAGGGGCCGTGCATTCCCGCAGGAAACCTACTTTCGGTTGACCCCTAGACTTTCGGACATTCACCTTCTGGGATTTTTCCGTGCCCGTTACGCCCGGTGGCCACTGAACCCCAGGGGACGCCGCCCTGCGTCACGGAAGGCACAGACGGGCGCCCCCTCCACCCCCAAGTGGCGGGACGGGGCGCCCCGGGGCTGGGGGGAGGAAGGGTCGCGCACATCGGCGGGCCGCACCCCCCCCAGGGCCGAGAAACTAGTGCTTTTCCTTCGGCAGGCCGTACTGCAGGGACAGCATGGTGGTGGCCCAGACCAGCATGATGATCCCGAGGGCGATCATCCAGTAGTAGAGGAACACGAGGCCGAAGCCGAGGACGGCGATGGCCATGGTCATGGCGAACGGCCAGACGGAACCCGGGGAGAAGAAGCCCAGCACGCCGGCCTTGTCCTCCACCTCAGCCTCCTCCCAGTCCTCCGGCAGCACGTCGATGCGGTTCGAGGTGAACTGGAGGTAGGTGCCGAGCATCATGGCGAGGCCGAAGGCCAGCACGATAGCGGTGACACCCGCCCATTCCACGCCGTAGAGGTAAGCATCGTCCTGCAGCCACATCGTGCCGAAGATATAGACGAGTGCGACCAAGCCGAGGAACGCGGCGATGGCGAACATTACTTTTGCACCAGGACGCATTTGATCTTCTCCTTAAGCCTTAATTCGATGGGTTAGACGTTGGCGTTGTTGTCGACGAAGTTCTCGCCGTCACGGGTCTGACGGTCAGCGACGAACGGTGCGGTGGTGATGGCGTACGGGTCTTCGCCGATGGCTGCCAGCGCCTCAGAGTTCGGGGCCTCGGGGTTGTCCTGACGGAACTCCAGGTAGTCCGTGAATGCCTCCGGGGAGACGACGCGGAGCTCGAAGTTCATCATCGCGTGGTAAGTGCCGCACATCTCGGCACAGCGGCCGACATAAGCGCCCTCTTCGATGGACTCCACCTGGAATGCACGCTGCTGCTGGTTGTTCTCCGGGTGGGCGAACGCGTCACGCTTGAACAGGAACTCCGGCACCCAGAAGGAGTGGGCGACGTCGCCGGAGGCGAGCTGGAACTCGACGGCGGTCTCGGACGGGAGGACCAGAACCGGGACCTCTTCCGTGGTGCCCACGGTCTCGATCTCATTGAAGTTCAGGTAGGTCTGATCGCCCTTGGACTGGCCGTGAACCGGGTTCGGGTTATCCACGGAGCCGTCCTCCGGGTCGAACCTGGTTTCTTCCGCCAGTGCCGTGCGATCCTCATCGATGCCGTCGTACTCGGAGCCGGTGGGGCTGAGCCCCGCAGCGACGTTCTGGTAGCCGAACTTCCAGTTCCACTGGAAGGCGGTGACGTCGACGGTCACGTCCGGGTCCTTGTCCAGGGCCACGACCTTTTGCTGGGTCTGGACGGTGAAGAAGAACAGCACCATGACGATGGCGATGGGAACGCCCGTGAGCACCAGCTCAAGGGGAACGTTGTACTGCAGCTGCTTCGGGAATTCGCCCTTGCCCTGCTTCTCCTGGCGCTTGCGGTTCCACCGCACGATGGCCACGATGAGGAGGGCCCACATGATGATGCCGATGGTCCAGGCCGTGAGCCAGACCCAAATCCAGAAGTTGTACATGGACTCGCCCTCCGGAGTAACCGGATCCGGCCAGCCCATATCCAAAACGTTGGCCAACGCTCCTGGAGGCGCCACTTCACAACCAGTCAACGCGAGTGCGCCAAACGCAATCGCGCCACCAAGGGCTGCCTTCCGGGCGGTGCCACGCTTCTTACGCTGTTCCACGTGTGTCTGCCTTCCTGT
>CALZCR010000011.1 GCA_945631445.1 uncultured Corynebacterium sp.
GCCGCTGACTGGTCCTTCGAGACCCGCTCCATCCATGCTGGCCAGACCGTGGACTCCGACGCCGGTTCCCGCAACCAGCCGATCCACATGACCACCTCGTACGTCTTCGACGACGCCGAGCACGCCCAGAACCGTTTCAACCTCTCGGACGCGGGCCCGATCTACACCCGCCTGACAAACCCCACCACCGAGGCCCTGGAAAACCGCATCGCCGACCTCGAGGGCGGCGTCGCGGCCGTGGCGTTCGCCTCCGGCCAGGCCGCCGAGACCGCCGCCATCGCCACCCTGGCCTCCGCCGGCGACCACATCGTCACCTCCCCGCGCCTCTACGGCGGCACGGAGACCCTCTTTCAGATCACGCTCAAGCGCCTGGGCATCGACGTCAGCTTCGTGGAGAACCCCGACGACCCGGCTTCCTGGCAGGCCGCCGTCCAGCCCAACACCCGCGCCTTCTTCGGCGAGACCTTCGGCAACCCGCAGGCCGACGTGCTGGACATTCCGGCCGTCGCCGAGGTCGCCCACGCCAACCAGGTGCCGCTGATCGTGGACAACACCGTCGCCACCGCCGCGCTGGTGCGCCCGCTGGAGCTCGGCGCCGACATCGTCGTCAACTCCCTGACCAAGTTCTACACCGGCAACGGCTCCGCCATCGGCGGCATCCTCGTCGACGGCGGAAACTTCGACTGGACCGTCGAACGCGACGGCGAACCGGTCTTCCCCTACTTCGTCACCCCGGATCCCGCGTACCACGGCCTGAAGTACGCCGACCTGGGCGCCCCGGCCTTCGCGCTCAAGGCCCGCGCCGGCTGGCTGCGTGACACCGGCGCCTCCTTGTCGCCTTTCCACGCCTGGATCACGCTGCAGGGCCTGGACACGCTGTCCCTGCGCCTGGAGCGCCACAACGAGAACGCTCAAAAGGTCGCCGAGTTCCTCGCCGGCCACGAGAAGGTCGCCTCCGTCAACTACGCCGGCCTCGAGACGTCCCCGTGGTACGCCGTGAAGGAAAAGCTCGGCCTGAAGCACACCGGTTCCGTCCTGACCTTCGACGTCCAGGGTGACCCGAAGGACAAGACCACCGCCTGGAAGTTCATCGACGCGCTGAAGCTGCACTCCAATGTGGCCAACATCGGCGACGTGCGCTCCCTGGTCGTCCATCCGGCCACCACGACGCACTCCCAGTCGGACGAGGCCGGCCACGCGCGCGCCGGCGTCACCCAGGCGACGGTGCGCCTGTCGGTCGGCATCGAAAACGTCGACGACATCATCGCGGACCTGCAGGCCGGTTTCAACGCCATCTAACTGTCTCGCAGAAATGACGTCGCCCGGTGAATCAAATTATCATTAGACCGAGCTGTCCAGTTAGACTGGCCTCCTGATCCAACCGTCTTTTCAGGAGGGCACACCAGTGGCGATTTTATCCGCCGAGGGAGTACTCGGCAGCGTCCCCATCGGCGACTTCCCCACAGAGGCCGGCGGCGTCATCACAGACGCCGCCATCGCCTACCAACGGTGGGGAGAGCTACAAGTCGCCGCGGACGGGACCACCAACATCATCCTCGTCGAACACGCCCTCACCGGCGACTCCGACGCCGCCGACTGGTGGGGAGCCCTCATCGGTCCCGGCAAGGCGCTGGACACGGAACGCTGGTGCGTGATCTGCACCAACGTCATCGGCGGCTGCAGCGGCTCCACCGGGCCGGCCAGCCCCCACCCAGACGACGGTAAAGCCTGGGGATCGCGCTTCCCGGCCATCTCCATCCGCGACCAAGTCCACGCCGAACACCGCTTCCTGCGGGAGCTGGGGGTCGGGCACGTCCACGCCGTCATCGGCGGCTCCATGGGCGGCGCCCGCACCCTGGAGTGGACGTTGCTGTACCCGGGTTTCCTGGACGCCGCGTGCGTCATCGCGGTCTCCGCGCGGGCCAGCGCCTGGCAGATCGGCATCCAGTCCGCCCAGATCTCCGCGATCACCCGCGACCCCGACTGGCACGGGGGCGACTACTACGACGTCTGCGAAGGCCCGGTCACCGGCCTGGCGGCGGCCCGCCGCATCGCGCATTTGACGTACCGCGGCGAGATGGAGCTCGACGAGCGTTTCGGCACCACCCCGCAGCAGGGCGAGGATCCGCTGGGCACCCACCGCCGCGCCGACCAGCGCTTCGCCGTCGACAGCTACCTGGACTACCAGGGCCGGAAGCTGGTGCAGCGTTTCGACGCCGGCGCATACGTCGCGCTCACCGAATCTTTAAACCGGCACGACATCGGCCGCTGCCGCGGCGGGTTGAACAAGGCGCTGTTTTCTTCGAAGGTGCCGACGATGGTCATCGGCGTGGACACGGACATCCTGTACCCCTACCACCAGCAGGAACACCTGTCCCGCAACCTGGGTCACCTGCTCGGCATGCATAAGTTGGTCTCCCCCGTCGGCCACGACGCCTTCCTCACCGAGGACCGGCAGATGGACCGGCTGCTGCGGCGCTTCATCTCCCTGGCCAACGACGGCGCAGAGCCGACCGACGGCTTCGGCCACGACCCCGAGGGGGAATGGACCATCTAGCTGCCGAGGGCGTCCACGGACGCCGACAGCCAGGCCATCGCCCCGCCCGTGACCAGGCAGAAGATCACGTCGAAGCGCCGCGAGCGGACGGAGAACACCCCGACCACCCACGAATCACAGGTTTGGCGCACCACCGCGAGCCACAGCAGCGATACCCCGAGGGCGAACGTCGCGCGCCGCCAGTGCTCGGTCAGCGCCCACCCGGCGGAGAGCGCGACCAGGGCGAGAAACGCCGCCACTCCCGCCCACTGCGCCCACCGGGGCAGCGGGGACGGCGGGAGATCCAGGTCGTGGGGGTTGTCCAGGGGCAGGTCACTGCTGTTTTTCTGCACGCTCCACCACATTGTGCACGAGGAAAGCGCGGGTCAGCGGGCCGACGCCGCCCGGGTTCGGGGAGACGTGCCCGGCCACGTCCCACACGTCTGGGTGCACGTCGCCGGCGAGCTTGCCGTCGACGCGCGAGACGCCCACATCCAGCACCGCCGCGCCCGGCTTGACCATGTCGGCGGTGAGCATGTGCGGCTTGCCCGCGGCGGCGATGATGACGTCGGCGGCGCGGGTCTCGGCGGCCAGGTCCTTGGTGCCGGTGTGGCACAGCGTCACGGTGGCGTTCTCACTGCGGCGGGTGAGGATCAAGCCGATGGGCCGACCCACGGTCACGCCGCGGCCGATGACGACGACCTTCGCGCCGTTGAGTTCCACGCCGAAGCGGCGCAGCAGGTGGATCGCGCCGTTGGGGGTGCACGGCAGCGGGGCCGGCTCGCCCAGCACGAGCTTGCCCAGGTTCACCGGGTGCAGGCCGTCGGCGTCCTTGTCCGGGTCGATGGCGGCCAACACGGCGTTCTCGTCGAGGTGCTTGGGCAGCGGCAGCTGCACGATGTAGCCGGTGCAGTCCGGATCCTCGTTGAGCTCCTCGATCACGGCGAGCAGTTCCTCCTGCGAGACGTCGGCAGGCAGGTCCTTGCGGATTGAGGTGATCCCCAGCTGCTCGCAGTCGCGGTGCTTCATCTTCACGTACGACTGGGAGGCGGGGTCGTCGCCGACCAGCACGGTGGCCAGTCCCGGCTTCTTGTCCAGTTTCGCGACCCGCTCCTTCAGGTCCGCGAAAATCTCGTCTCGGTAGAGTTGTCCGTCTAGTTTCATCGCAGTCACACGACTCATCCTAGACTTGTCCCCGTGTCAGAACTGCATGTCGTCTTCGATAACCCGGTCATCCCCGCCAACACAGGCAACGCCATCCGCATGTGCGCGGGCGTCGGCGCGCATCTCCACCTGGTGGAACCGTTGGGGTTCAACTTCGACGACAAGCACGTGCGTCGCGCCGGCCTGGACTACCACGACCTGGCGGAGGTAAGCGTCCATGCGGACCTGGACGCCTGCTTCGACGCCCTGCCGGGCCGGATTTTCGCCTTCACCACCCGCTCGACGACCTGGCACACCGAGATCGACTACCGCCCGGGCGACGCCCTGTTGTTCGGCACCGAACCCACCGGCCTGCCGGAAGAACACTTGGCGCACCCGCGCATCACGGCGGAGGTGCGCATCCCGATGCTGCCTGCCCGCCGGTCGATGAACCTGTCCAACTGCGCGGCCGTCGCCGCCTACGAAGCCTGGCGGCAGTTGGGCTTCGGCTACGCCAGGTAAACCGGTCACTCTCCCGGCGCGAACCTCGCGACGAGGCGTTTTTGGTACAGCTCGGGCAAAATGTCCGCCTCCATGATGCGGCGGGCGAGGTCGGTATCACCCATTTTCGCGGCGAAGGCCATGCCCATGGTGACGCCGTGCGACGGGGCGTCGACAAGTTCCAGTTCGTCGCCGGCGTGGATCTCCCCGGGCTCGATGACCCGGAAGTAGGCGCCGCAGTCGCCGCGGGCGATGAACTTCTTCACCCAGCCCGGCTCCCCCACCCAGTCGGCGAACGTGCGGCACGGTGAGCGCGGCACCGAGACTTCGAGCAGCGTCGTGCCCAGACGCACGCGCTGGTTGATCAGCAGCTCCGACAGGTCGATCCCGCGGGTGGTGAGGTTCTCCCCGAAGGCGCCGTCGCTCAGCGTTTTGCCCAGCCGCTGTTGCCAGTAGTCGAGTTCCTCGCGGGCGAAGGCGTAGACGGCTTTCTGCGCGCCGCCGTGGTGTTTGTCGTCGCCGACGAGGTCGCCGGCCACCCCGGAGCCGTCCCCGTAATCCGGGCCCGGCGCGGCGACCGTCAGCTTCTCGGCGGGGCGTTTGTCGATCCCCGTCATCCGGTCGCCCCACTGGCGGGGGACGGCGATGTTGGTGCTCAAGACATATGCGTTCACACCCGTCGATGATAGCTGGGCAGCCGCCGGCCGCGGAGGAGTTCGAGCAGCTTCGCCCCGTCTTCGACGTCGAGGTCGTGTCCGCCCATGCGCACGGGCCCGGCGACCAGATCGAAGCGCACGGTGCACAGGTGCAGCGACTGCTGCAGTGGCCCGCGGCGCAGGGTCAGCTCCTGGATGTGGGAGGTCGCGATCATCGCCACGGAGCGGCCGAAGCGGCCGGTGTGGCAGATGACGGTGTCCTCATGGAGGGTGACCGATTGGCGGTGCAGGTCCACCGGGGAGACGACCCAGGCCCGGCGCGGGGAGGTGAAGTCCGGGTCGCGGTGGCCTTCGGGGGCGGCGTGCTCTTCGATCTCGGCCGGGCTCAGTCCGCTGACCAGGTCGAGCACCGCGATGGCTTGGGCGCGGGTGCCCACGGGCAGGATGCGGGAGGTTCCGGCGTCGTCGGCGTCGGCGGGCCCGTAGCCGGCGACGGTGACGCTGACTTGCCACCAGCCCAGGGGCCGCCACAACAAGGGTTGGCTGGCTTGGACTCCGTGGATGCGGGCCAGCGGGATGGATTGCCGACGGCGTTCGGCCAGCCCGTAGGAGAGGTTGAGCACGTGGCGCGATTGGTCGAAGGCGGCGGTGAAGCGCCAGCTGGAGTTGATCTGCCGCCACAGTCCGGGCAGGACGCCCACCACGGCGGCCAGTGCGGTGGCGGTCGGCAGCGGGGAGACGGCCAGGATGACGATGGCGGCCACGCCGATGATCATCCCCGGCCGCAACCCCGCCCCCGCCAAGGCGCGGTGGAGGGGAACCGTGAGGTCGGAGTCCTCGTGCTCGGGTTCGGGGGCGGCGCCGCCGGCGCGGTGGATCAGTTCGGCGCGCAGTCGCTCCGCCTGCCTCTTGTCCAGGTAGGAGATCTCGATGACGGAGTTTTTACCGCCGGCGGTCTCCACGCGGACGGCGGCGACCCGGAAGAGGCGGGCGATGAGGGGCTCGATGACGTCGACGGCCTGGATGCGGTCGTAGCGGGCGCTGCGCAGCTGTTTCTGGAACACGCCGCGCTGTAAGGAGAGCTCTTCTTCCCCGAGTTCAAAGCCGGTGGCCCGCCACCAGAAGGAGGAGCCCAGCCACACTGCGACGCAAGCCGCAAAAAAGGCGCCGAGCCCGTAGAGGATAGGCAGGAAGGAACCGTCGCCGCGGAGGAAGGAGGCGATGGTGCCGGCGGCGGAGGCGTTCAAGTTGGCCACGACGACCGCGAGCAGCGCGAGGATGCCCGTCCAGAAGCGCAGCAGCGGGGTCAGCCGGTGGACGGGCCTCATAATCCGCTCATCCTCTCCCTGGCCTGGACCGTCAGGCGTTCCCGCAGGGCGTCGGCGTCGGCGGCGGGCAGCCCCGGAACGGTCGCGTCCGAGGTCGCCGAGGCGGTGTGCAGTTTGAGTCGTTTGAGCCCGAAGGCGCGCTCGACGGGGCCGGCGGTGACGTCGACGAATTGGATGCGCCCGTAAGGCACCACGGTCAGAGTGCGCCAGAGTTTGCCTTTGGTGATCAGCAGCTCGTCGTCGGTTTCGCGCCAACCGATGCGGCGCACGCGCGCCGGGATCAGCCAAAGCGCCCAGGCCAGGACGACGGCCAAGAGCGCGACGCCGATCCACCACCACGGCGACCACCACCACGCCAGCACGGCGCACACTGCCGCGCCGAGGACGTACCAGGGCAATTCCGCGAGGTAGGTCGCCGGGGTCAGCTTCGGCGAGACCGGGTTCATCGCGAGACCTTGATGTCGTGCAGGCAGGATTCCGCCAGCGCGACGACGTCCCCGCCGACTTCCACGGTGAGGATGCCGGCGGCCGCCGGGGCGGTGACGGAGACCTTCGTGCCGGGCCCGACGCCGCGCTCCGCGAGGTAACGCAGTAATTCCGGGTCGTCGTCGTTGACGCGCTCGACGGTGACGGCGCCGGAAGAGACGTCGGCGAGCGCCAGGTTGGAGACCTCCTCGACGCTGCCGTCGGGGCGGGGAATGGGGTCGCCGTGCGGGTCGCGGGCGGGGCGTCCCAGGCGGGCGTCGATGCGGGCGATGAAGCGGTCGCTGACGGCGTGCTCGAGTTGCTCCGCCTCGTCGTGCACTTCGTCCCAGGCGTAGTCGAGTTCGGTGACCAGGAAAGTCTCCACCAGCCGGTGGCGCCGCACCATCTGGCCCGCCAACGTGTGTCCCTGGCCGGTCAACCGGACGCCCGCGTAGGGCTCGTGGCTGACCAGCCCGTCGGCGGCCAGCCGCTTGATCGCCTCGGAGGCGGTGGAGTTTTTCTGGCCGGTGCGTCGCGCGATCTCTCCGAGCGGGGCCGGCTCCTGGGAGTGCTCCGCCCACCCCCACAGGGCCTTGAGGTAATCCTGCGTCCGGGCGGAGAGGTCATCAACATGCATGCCCCCATATTAGCCCACCGAGATTGCGAAAATTTATGTTCAATGCTTTGATTCTTAAAAGTTCAATCCATTGAAAACTACGGACAGGAAGCCAGCCATGGCCCGATTCTCCCGCCCCGTCGCACTGCTCGCCCTCGCGGCGGTGATCCCACTCGTCGGTTGCGCCGCCGAGGACCCGGACGACCCTGGCACGACGACCGTGTACGCCACCACCGGCTACCTCGCCGACGCCGTCGCCAACATCGCCCCCGACGTGGACGTCACCGCCATGGTCGGTCCAGGCGGGGACCCGCACACCCATCAGCCCTCCACCCAGGACGTCCAGCGCCTACGCTCCGCGGACCTGGTCTTCTGGAACGGCCTCGGCCTGGAGGCGCAGATGGAAGACCAGCTCGCCTCGCTGGGCGGCGCCCAGTTGGCCGTCGGCGACGAGCTGCCCGCCGAGCTCCTGCTGCCCTGGGAAGACGGCATGTATGACCCGCACGTGTGGAACTCCCCGGAGGCGTGGCGGCTGGTGGTCGACGCCATCGCCGACCGGCTCGCCGCCCACGACCCCGGCCAGGCGGAGACCTACCGGACCAACGCCAAGGACTACCGCGCCCAGATCGACGAGACCGCCGCAGCCGCCGAAGAGGCACTCGCCGCCGTCCCCGAGCCACGCATCCTGATCACCGGCCACGACGCCTTCAACTACTTCGGCGACGCCTACGACCTGGAGGTCCGCGCCACCGACTTCATCTCCACGCAGGCCTCGCTCTCGCCCACCGAAATGAGCCAATTGGCGGACTACATCGTCGACAACGAGGTCTCCGTCATCTTCCAAGACAATCAAGCCAACCCGCAGGCGATCACCGCGCTGCGCGAGGCCGTGGAATCGCGCGGCTGGAGCGTGACCGTGTCCACCGAGGAACTCTTCGCCGACACGCTCGGCCCCACGCCGCCCCTGGACACCTATCTGGGCGTGCTCGAGCACAACGCCGGCGTCGTCGCCGCAGAACTGGAGAAATGACCGTGACGTCCCCCGCATCCACCGCGCCCGCCGCCGAGATCACCGGCTTGACCGTCGACTACCGGTCCCACCGCGCGCTTCACGACGTCTCGGCCACCGTCCCAGCCGGCCGGGTCACCGGAGTCATCGGGCCCAACGGCTCCGGCAAATCCACGCTGCTGAAGGCGATGCTCGGCCTCGTCCCGGCCGGCGGGGAGACCACCTTCTTCGGCCTGCCCCTGTCGCGCGCCCGCAACCGCGTCGGCTACATGCCCCAGTCCGCGTCGGTGGACTGGGACTTCCCCGCCACCGTCCGCGACGTGGTCACCATGGGCACCTACGGCTCCCTGGGCTGGTTCCGCCGCCCCGGCCGCACCCAGCGCGCCACCGCCGACGCGGCCATGGCCCAGACCGGGGTCACCGACCTGGCCGACCGCCAAATCGGCGCCCTCTCCGGCGGCCAGCGACAGCGCGTCTTCCTCGCCCGCACCCTCGCCCAACAGCCCGACCTGTTGCTGATGGACGAGCCCTTCGCCGGCATCGACGCCGCGAGCGAATCCGCCATTCTCGACGCGTTAGCGCGGTTGCCGGACGCTTCCATCATGATCGTGCACCACAACCTCGCCACCGTGAGGAAACTGTGCGACGACGTGATCATCCTCAAAGAAGGCCGCCTCGTCGCCGCCGGGCCCGTCGCGGAGGCCCTGACCGAAGAAACCCTCCAGGCCGCCTACGACATCCGGGTGCGTGCCTGATGGAACTGCTGACCGACCACACCTACGCCATGACCCTGTACGGCGCGACGGTCATCGGCGTCGTCGCCGGCGCCCTGGGCACCTTCGCCTACCTACGTAAGCAGTCGATGATTTCGGACGTGATTTCGCACTCCGCCCTTCCCGGCGTGCTCGTCGCCTTCCTCCTGCTCACCGCCTCAGGCCACAGCGGCCGGAACCTGCTGGGGTTGATGATCGGCGCCGTGGCGGCGGGCACGGCGGCCGTGTACGTGACCAACCTGATCCCGCGGATCTCCCGGGTCCGCCTCGACGCCGCCATGGCCGTGACGCTCTCCAGCTTTTTCGGCCTCGGCATGCTGCTTATGCAGTACATCTCCCACAACCCGATCCCCGACAAAGGCGGCGTCCAGGACTACCTCTTCGGCAACGCCTCCTCCATCACGCGGGCGGACCTGTTGGTCTCCGTCGTCGTCGGGGCGATCACGCTGGCGGTGGTGGCGCTGTTTTTCAAGGAGTTCACGCTGCAGTCCTTCGACCGCCGGCAGGCCCATGTCATGGGGTTCAACAACACGCTCATCGACGCGCTGATGTTCGGTGCCATCGCCGTCGCCACGGTCATCGGCCTCAAGTCCGTCGGCCTCGTGCTCATGGTCGCCTTCCTCGTCACCCCGCCGGCGATCGCGCGCCAATGGACCACCACGGCGGCGTCGATGACGGTGGTCTCCGGGCTGGTCGGCGGAGCGGCCTCGGCGATCGGCACCTGGCTCTCGATCGCCTACGGCCCCATGCCGACGGGACCGGTCATCGTCGTCACGCTCTTTGTGCTGCTGCTGGCCTCCCTCGCCCTGTCCCCCCGGCGTCGACACGCGATGGCGGAGGCGTAGATGTTCATCCTGGGAACCCTGCTCTTGGCCGTAGTCACCGCCCTGGCCTGCGCCCTGCCCGGCGTCTTCGTGGTGCTGCGCAAGAAGTCCATGGTCGTCGACGGCATCGGCCACGCCGTCTTTCCCGGCATCGTCGTCGGTTACCTGCTCACCCGCGACCTGAACTCCCCGCTGCTGGTCCTCGGCGCCGCGCTGGCCGGCCTGCTGGTCGTCCTCGGCGCCGATTGGTTGTCCAAGACCCGCATGATCGCGGGCGACGCCCCGCTGGGGTTGATTTTCCCGGCGCTGTTCGCCGTCGGCGTCATCCTCGTCTCCAGTCGGCTGACCGACCTGCACCTGGACACCCACGTGGTGCTGGTCGGAGACCTGAACCTGGCGTCCTTCGACCGGTTAGTCGTCGGCGGGGTCGACCTCGGTCCCTCCTACCTCTACGTGATGCTCTCAGTGCTGGCCCTCAACGCCGTTTTCCTCGTCGCGTTCTACCCGCAACTGCAGGCCGCCACCTTCGACCCGGGGTTCGCCCGCCTGCTGGGGATGCGCACCGGCGTGCTGGACACGGCCTTCATGTTCCTCGTCTCGGTCACCGTCACCGCCGCGTTTCATGCGGCCGGAGCCCTGCTGATCATCGCCCTGGTGGTCACCCCGGCCGCCACCGCGCAGATCTTCGCGGTTCGCATGGGCCAGTTGATCGCCTGGACGCTGGCCTTCGCCGGGCTCGGCGCCGGGTTCGGCTTCGGACTCGCCTACACCCTCGACGCCTCCACCTCCGCGGGCATGGCCGTGTTCTACGGCCTGCAGTTCGCGGCGACGCTCATCGTCCACCGGATGGCGGGCAGCCGCGGGCGGACTGCGGTTCCGGCGCGGTGACGGCCTAGGCTAAACCCCATGACCGGCCTCGAATACTTCCGCGAAAAGCTGCCCACCGCCGCCACCGTGGCGGTGATCATCGCGTTCCTGTCCACCCTGCTCACCCGCGAGTCCCCCTTCGGGTTGGGCGACATCATCTTCTTCGGCGGGGTGTGGCTGGCCGGCACGATCTTCGCGGCCGTGATCCTCATCGTCATCGAGGTCATCCGGGACCGGTGGCTGTAGAAACCTGCTATCTTCGGCCGTGACACACCCCGCACCGCCGACACAGGAGGGCACGCCCCCATGTCCGAGTCCACCGAGCCGATCATCCTCGGCCGCATCGACGAATCCTTCCACCAGGTAGCCGCCGCCGTCGTGGAAGAGGTGCTCCTGCGGTTGGGTCACGACGTGGAAGTGCACGAGGGCCCGCACCCGGAGATGTACCCGAAGATCGCCTCGGGGGAGCACCACCTCTTCGCGGACGCCTGGCTGCCGGGCGGGCACGCCGTGTACTGGGAGCAGATCAAGGACAGCGTCGTCGAAGTCGCCGAGCTCTACGACGGCGGCCGGTTCTTCTGGGCGGTGCCCGGTTACGTCCCCGAGGACGTCGCCGCGAGCCTGGAGGATCTGGCCCGGCCCGAGGTCGCCGAGCGATTCATCACCCGCACCGTGCAGGGCACCGGCTCCTACGCCGGCCTGACGATGATGGGCAATGACCTGCTGCAGACCTACGGCCTGGATGAGCTCGGCTGGGAGCAGCCGTCCGGGGACATCCACCAGGTCATCGATACCGTCAACCGTCGCTACGCCGCGGGCGACTGGTTCGTCACCCCGCTGTGGCAGCCGATGTTCCTCAACGAGGTCCACGACTTGCGCCCGCTGGCGGATCCGCGCGGCGCTTTCCCCGCCCCGGACCGCGCGTCCCTGCTGGCCCACGGCGCGGCCTGGGAGCGGTTGCCGGAACGCACCAAGGAGGTGCTCGGGCGCATCAACTACTCGGTGGACGACGTCAACCAGATGGACCTGTCCATGAACGTCGACGGGATGGACGTGCTGCCGGCGGTGCGGGCGTGGGCTGAGAGAAACCCGGAAAAGATCGACGCCTGGCTGAAGTAACGGCCGCAACTAGACTAAGCGGTATGGTGGGTGCTACTTTTCCTTTACCGCAATTCCGAAAGGACCCCGCCATGAAGCTCACCCGTATTCTCGCCGGCTCCGCCGCCGCCCTGATCGCCGCCACCGGACTGGTCGCCTGCAACGATTCCGCCGAAGAAGACTCCGCCGCCGGCGCAGACACCTCCTTCGACGGCCCCATCCGCATCGGCACCACCGACGCCAACCTGCGCGAATGGGACGTCTTCCAGGACCTGGCCGAAGAAGAAGGCATCGACGTCGAAATCGTCACCTTCGCCGACTACAACACTCCGAACGACGCCCTCGCCCAGGACCAGCTGGACGTGAACAAGTTCCAGCACCTGCAGTTCCTCTCCAACTACAACGTCGGCGCCGGCCAGGACCTGCAGGCCATCTCCGCCACCGAGATCTACCCGTTGGCCCTGTTCTGGAAGGACCATGATTCGCTCGACAGCATCGAGGGCGAGCGCGTGGCCATCCCCAACGACGCCACTAACCAGGGCCGCGCCATCAACGTGCTGGTCCAGGCCGGCCTGGTGACCCTGCGCGAGGAAGGTCTGCTGGACCCGTCGCCCGCCGACATCGACACCGACGCCTCCGAGGTCGAGGTCACCCCGGTCGACGCCGCCCAAGCCACCCTGGCCTACAACGAGGGCACCCCGGCCGTGATCAACAACTCCTTCCTGGAGCGCGCCGGCATCGACCCGAACAGCGCCATCTTCCAGGACGACCCCTCCACCGAGCAGGCCGAGCAGTACATCAACGTCTGGGTCACCACCCCGGAGCTGGCCGACAACGAGGAGCTCGCCGCACTCGCCGAGCTGTGGAAGGACCCGGCCGTCGAGGAAGCCGTCCTGGAGTCTTCCGGCGGCACCGCCGTGCCCGTCGACCTCAGTACCGAGGAGCTCGCCGACATTCAGCAGCGACTGGAAGAGCAGGCCGCAGAGTAGTGCCCGGTACACGCATTGAGTTTCAAGGCGTGTCCAAGGTCTTTGGCACCGGGACCACCGCCGTCGACGACGTCACCCTGACCGTCGAACCCGGCGAGGTCCTCGGTGTCATCGGTTATTCTGGCGCGGGTAAATCCACGCTGGTGCGCCTGATCAACGGCCTGGACACCGTCTCTTCCGGACGCCTGCTTCTCGACGGCACCGACGTCGTCGGTTTTTCCGAAGCAAAATGGCGTCCGCTGCGCCGCGACATCGGCATGATCTTTCAGCAGTTCAACCTGTTTTCCTCCCGCACCGCGGCCAGCAACATCGAATACCCGCTGAAGCTGGCCGGCGCCAAGGACCGCAAGAACCGGGTGGCGGAGTTGCTCGACTTCGTCGGCCTGGGGGACAAGGGCAGGAACTACCCGGAGCAGCTTTCCGGCGGGCAGAAGCAGCGCGTGGGCATTGCCCGCGCACTGGCGACCAACCCGCGGTTGCTGCTCGCCGA
>CALZCR010000012.1 GCA_945631445.1 uncultured Corynebacterium sp.
GATACGGTCCGGGTTGTTGCGCTTGTTCTTGCGGGTGACATAGGTGTAACCGGTGCCAGCCGTGGACTTGAGCTTGATGATGGGGCGAATGTCATTACGTGCCATGCTTAAATCTTCTCCCCACGTGCTCGGATCTTGGCGACGACAGACTCGATGCCGTCGCGGTCGATGACCTTCATGCCCTTGGTGGACACGGTCAGAGTAACGGTGCGCCCCTCAGAGGGCAGGTAGTACCGACGACGCTGCACGTTGGGGTTCCAACGACGCGAGTGGCGGCGGTGCGAGTGCGAGACGGTCTTGCCGAACTTCGGCGAGCGTCCCGTGACCTGGCAAATAGCCGACATGGTGCTTCTTTCTCCTTGCCGCCCACATCATGGCTACGAAGTGCGGAAACACTAAAGGCGGCGCCGCGCCGCCCAGGCCGGTGGCCAGGACGGGGCGCTGCCGGAATAGCCGGCTGACGGGGCGTAAACGATTACTTTCGACAACAGCAAGGGTCAACCCTACCGGCGGAGAGTGAAAAAACCTAATCCCCTCTATAGTTAAGTGATTTCTGGATTCACCGCGTCCTCTGTATGATTGTCTGAGCTGTCGCCGACGTGCGTCTCACGTGCGTCCGGCGCTGATGACCACCTATCGAAACCCAACTCAGGCACGATCCTCGGCCACCGCGCGGGGAACCGACCTGAAGTTCAATCCTGAGGGACACGATTTTCATGAAGAACGACATCCACCCGGACTACCACCCGGTAGTCTTCCAGGATGCGGGCACGGGCTTCCAGTTCCTGACCCGCTCCACCGCCACGTCGGACCGCACGGTCGAGTTCGAGGGCAACGAGTACCCGCTGATCGTCGTTGACGTCACCAGCGAGTCCCACCCGTTCTGGACCGGCGCCCAGCGCGTCATGGACACGGCCGGCCGCGTCGAGAAGTTCCAGAAGCGCTTCGGTGGCATGGCCCGCCGCAAGAAAAAGTCCGACAACAACTAACCCGAGGAGGGAAATAGACCATGGCAACTCCCAAGTTCAAGAAGTCCCGCGCTAACACGCGCATGCGTCGTTCGCAGTGGAAGGCCGACAACGTCGCCCTCCAGGAGGTCACCGTCGACGGTCAGACCGTGCGTATCCCGCGCCGTCTGGTGAAGGCCGCCAAGCTCGGCCTCGTCGACGTCGAGCAGTTCTAGTCTCGCTCGATAGCTCCGGTCACGCCGTCCCCGCACCGCTGGGACGGCGTTTCTGCTTTCTTCCGGGGGTGCGAAGAGTAGCGGAGAGGAGCGGGGTCGGGGAAGATGTACGGAAACAGCACTCAACTTTTAATTAAATAGGACACATTACTTATCATGAACATTTTGGTCGCCGACGACGAACAGGGCGTGCGGGACTCCCTCCAACGCTCGCTCGCCTTCAACGGGTACGGCGTGCGCCTGGCCGCTGACGGCGAGGAAGCGCTTTCCCTCATTGAGGAGGAGTTGCCGGACCTGGTCATCCTGGACATCCTCATGCCCGGACTGGACGGGCTGGAGGTCTGCCGTACGCTGCGGAGCAGTGGTTACGAGCGGCCGGTCCTGATGCTCACCGCCCGCGGCGACGTCGCGGACCGGGTGGCGGGGCTCGACGCCGGCGCCGACGACTACCTCCCCAAGCCCTTCGCCCTCGAAGAGCTCCTCGCCCGGGTACGTTCCCTGGCCCGACGCTGCGCCATCGAATCCCGGGGCAAGGGCGCGCAGGACGCGGAGCTGGCTTTCGAGGACCTCTCCCTGAACGTGCAGACGCGCGACGTGCGCCGCGGCGACCGGGCCATCAGTCTCACGCGCACGGAGTTCGCCCTCATGCAACTGCTCATGCAAAACCCTCGTCACGTGCTGTCGCGGGCGACGATCCTCGAGGAAGTGTGGGGGTACGACTTCCCCACGTCCGGGAACGCCCTCGAGGTCTACATCGGGTATCTCCGCCGCAAGACGGAGGCCGGGGGCGAGGAGCGTCTGATCCACACCGTGCGCGGCGTCGGCTACGTGTTGCGGGGCAGCACGCCGTGACCGGGTGGCGGCTGGCTGTAACGGCCATCGCCGTCATCGCCTCGGGAGCGTGGCCGCTGGCAGTCGTCTGGCTGATGATCGGCGAGGACTTTAGTTGGCCTCGCCTCCTGCTCGTCGGTTGCGGCGCGCTCGTCACGCTGGCCGCCGGGTTGTCCCTGGCGTGGTGGTCCGCAGCGGACCGGGCTTCGGTTCGACAGGTGAAGCAGGCGATGGACCGGGTCGCCGCAACAGGCGACCTGGGACCGACGCACGAGATTTCCGATCCGGGGGTGAGCGGTTCTTTCCACCACCTGCTGGCTTCCTGGCAGGAGTCCCGGATGCGGCAGGAGCGGCGGATCACGGAAGTCGGCCACGACCTGCGGAACCCGTTGACCGCACTGCGGGTCAACGTCGAGTTGTTGTTGTCGCTGCACAGAGGTGATCGCCCGCGGGGACTTCCCCCCGAGCAACTCCGGGCACTGGAGCGGGACGTGCTCACCCAGCTAGACGAATTCGCCGGGCTCATCGACGATCTCGTCGACTTGTCCGGAGACGCGGCCGGTCCGGTGCGTTTCGACGCCGTCGTGGAGACCGCGTGTGAACGGGCCCGTTGCCGACGCGGAGACGTGGAAGTCCAGGTGACCACCATGCCGTGGCTGGTGCGCGGTGACGGCGGCGCTCTGGGCAGGGGCGTGACCAACCTGGTGGACAACGCCGTGAAGTGGTCGCCCTCCGGCGGCGTCGTCCGGGTGCGGTTGGCCCGGGACGGCGACAGGCGAGCCGTGCTGACCGTCGCGGACTCCGGGCCGGGCGTGGCCGTAGGGGAACGCGACCGCATCTTCGATCGTTTCTACCGTCCCCCGGACGTGCGCAACACCCCGGGGTCCGGGTTGGGCCTGGCCATCGTCAAAGACGCGGTGGAAGACGTCGGCGGAAGCGTCGAAGTCGGCGAATCCGGGGACGGCGGGGCGTTGTTCACCGCCCACGTCCCCGGCTCCCCGGGGCAGCATCGCCCGTCGTGACTACACTGGCATGTCAGAAAACGTCCAGAGACCGGACGGCTGACATTGACCAGAGTTAAAGCGCGATCACATCCGTGAGGGGCAAGATAGGGATATGACGAACACCACCGGGGACAACTCCTACCACCCGGGGCAGCGGCCCCAGTCGCCTTACCAGCCTTTCCATGCCACTGGGCAGCCCCCGACTCCCCCTGAGACGCCGGTCGAACAGAAGGGCAAGGAAGAAAAACGGGGCCGCGGCATGGGCGGCGTCATCGCCCTCGTCGCGGTTTTGAGTCTGCTCCTCGGTGGGGTGGCCGGCGGGGTGGCCGGGTACGCGGTCTCTTCGCCGGATGAGGAGCCGGCCCCTGACTCTGGGCCGGACAACGCGTTGACCGCCCCGCCGGCAGACGCGCCGGAGACCCCGGCGGGGAGCGTGGAAGAGGTCGCCGACGCCGTGCTGCCCACCGTGGTCTCCATCCAGGTGGTCACCCCGTTGTCGGCGGGCGAAGGCTCGGGCTCCATCTTCACCTCCGACGGCTACGTGTTGACCAACCACCACGTCGTCGACGGCGCCGAGGACGGCGCGATGCAGGTCACCCTGAATGACGGCACCGACATGACCGCGGATTTCGTGGCCTCTGACGCGGCGACGGACATTGCCGTGATCAAGATCCGGGACGCCGAAAACTTGCCGACCATCCAGTTCGGGGACTCCGAACAGCTCGCCGTCGGCCAACAGGTCGTCGCCGTCGGCGCTCCGCTGGGGTTGTCCGGCACCGTCACCAGCGGCATCGTCTCGGCGATGGATCGCCCGGTCCGCGCTTCCCAGGGCGGCGGCGAGTCGTCGCTGATCGACGCCATCCAGACCGACGCCGCCATCAATCCCGGCAACTCGGGCGGGCCGTTGGTGGACATGAACGGCAACCTGGTGGGCATGAACTCCGTCATCGCCACCTTGTCCACCGGCAACACCGCCGGTTCCATCGGGCTCGGGTTCGCGATCCCCTCAAACTTCGCCCAACGCGTCGCGGAACAGTTGATCGCCGGGGGCGAGGCCAGCCAGCCCATGCTGGGCGTGACCGTCGACGGCGCCAACCCCGTGGACGGGGCACTCATCGTCGGCGTGCAGCCGGGCGGGCCGGGGGCGGACGCAGGGTTGGAGGAGGGGGAGGTGATCACCCGCCTCAACGACCGAAACATCGACACCTCGGACGGGCTCATCGCTGCAGTTCGTTCCCGTGATTTCGGAGAGACCGTCACCTTGGAGGTGGTGGACCCGGAAACGGACGAGCGCAAAGAGGTTCAGGTTACGCTGAGCGTCGAGTAGCGTTAGCGACTAGATTCATTCCCATAACAGGGAACTTAAGTTTGAGGAGAAACATGGACACGATCCCCGTCGCTCGCGAAGCATCCGACGAGCTGAACGACATCGTCGAGCCCAATGACGAGTTTCTGCGGGCCACTGAGGAAGCGGAGGACATGCCGGCCCGTCGGCGGGCGTTGGTCGTGTTGGTCAGCGACCACCACAACGGCGCTGAGGACGACACCGACCGCCTGATGACGGAGCTGCTCATCGAATGCGGTTTCCAGGTCGACGCGGTCGTCCGCGTCAAGTCGAAGAAGAGCGAGATCCGCCAGGCCATCGAGACCGCCGTGGTGGGCGGCGTCGACCTGGTGCTGACGGTGGGGGGCACTGGCGTCGGTCCGCGCGACCGCACCCCGGACGCCACCCTGACCGTCCTGGACCAGGAGGTTCCGGGCATCGCGCAGGCGCTGCGGGATTCCGGGCAGGCGTGCGGCGCCGTGGACGCGGTGGTCTCCCGCGGCGTGTCCGGCGTCTCCGGTTCGACGGTCATCGTCAACCTCGCCTCGTCGCGGGCCGCGATCCGGGACGGCATGGCGGCGCTTCCCCCGCTGGTGCACCACGTGGTCGATGAGCTGCAGACCTACAGCGTGCACTGATCATGTCTGACCCACAGCACAGCCCGCGCCGCAAAGACCGCCGCCGGGTCCGCCGTCCCAGCGCGGCGGAGCACATCGACCGCAGCGCGGATACCCCGCGGCACGGTTTCGCCGACGACCTGGTCTCCGATGACGCCGAACGTCCCGTGCCCGTCGAGGACAGTCAGACAGACGACCCGGCGGGCGAGGAATTCTTGCGGGAGCAGCGCCCTCCTCACTACGGGGAGTGACGCAAGCGCACGGACTACTCCTTGGCGGAAGAATCCTTGTCCGCCAGCAGATCACGGATTTCTGACAGCAACTGCACCTCGGTGGTCTCCGGCTCTTCCGGGTCGACGTCCTGCTTCCGCTTCTGGATCTCCTGGAGTTTGTTCATCGGCAGCACCAGCGCGAAGTAGATGACCGCCGCGACGATCAAGAAGTTGACGATCGCGGTGATCACGGCGCCGAAGTCGAGGAAGGTGGAGTCATCGCCCGGGCGGATGTGAAATCCCAGCCCGGAGACGTCCGGATTGCCCAAGGAGGCGATGAGTGGGTCGAGCAGATTCTGGGTGAACGAAGTGACGATGGCGGTGAAAGCGGCGCCGATGACGACCGCCACGGCCAAGTCGATGACGTTGCCGCGCATGATGAAATCTCTGAAACCCTTGAGCATGTGCCGGGGTCCTTTCTGAGGAGTGTGGCCGAATAGTTAGAAGGCACCTTACACAGTGTCTCACCGGCCGTGTGCACGGTCTCCCGTGAGCACGACCGCCAGCGGGGACGTCAGCGAAGCCGCCGCGACCCGCTGCGCCGCTTCGTTCTCCAAGGCCACCAGCAAAGACTCTGAACCGGCTTCGGCGCCTGCCAGGATCACCCGGGCCCCGTCGGCCACCATCACCGGGTCCGTCCCCTCTGCGGCGACCGTGACGATGGACACGGTGTCCCCGTGCCGCAACAACGTCGCGACGTCCGGGTCCGCCAACGTCACCGGGACCATGGTGGCTGAGGAGGGGCCTTCGTCCCTCGAGCCCACCAGCGTGTTGATCAGCTCCGGTCCGATCAGCCGCGCCGCGGTGACCGGTTCGCCGGCGTCGGCCGCCGCGGTGACCACTAGGCCGACGGCCTCTTGCGGGTCTGTGAGGGCGGAGTCGGGGATGAGGTCGGCGGGCACGGCGCGGAGCACGACGTCGTCTTCCCCCAGCGACGCACCGGCGGCGACGGCGCCGGCGAAAACGACGATGCGGGGATGCTCGGCCGTCGCCGAACGGACCACGGACGTCACCGCCGCCAGCACGAGGGCGGCGGCCAGCAGCCGGCGGAGCAGGAGGGAACGGCGGTGTCCGGGTGGACGCAACAGGGCGTGCAGCGAAGATGCGGAAGCGGTCACACTCCCTTGGACTGTCCGCGGGGCGCCCGGGGTTCCCTACACGCGGTGGAGCGCTTCGGCCGTGACGATGACGTTGACGGGCATGTCATGGGCTTCGACGGGGACGTCGTCGGTGACCTCGTGATCGAAAAGAACGACGGCCAGCAACGGCTGCGGGGCTTCAGCCTCCGCCAGGCGGGCCAGCGTGCGGTCGTAGTAGCCGGCGCCTTTGCCCAACCGGAAACCCCGGCGGTTGGCGCCCAGGGCGGGCAGAAAGACGATGTCGCAGTCCAGCAGGGCCCGCCAGTCCCGGCGTTCGCCGACGGGTTCGGGGATGTTTAAATCTCCCTTGGCCATGGCTTCCTCCCCCTCGTAGGGGGCCCACAGCATGGCGCCTTCGGCCTCGGAAATCGGCAACAGGACAGTACCCGTGGCCGCGCGGAGGGCGGGAAGAAAACCCGGGCCACCGGGCTCGTCGGGAAGCGGGTGGTACGCGGCGACCGTCTCGGCGCCGTGTTCATGGATCAGGTCCACGCACCTGGCGATCAGGGCCTCGTCCTGCCGCCTGCGGGCGGCGTCGTCGAGTTTTTGCCGCTGCTGCTTGAGGGTGCTGCGCAAGACGCGTTTTGTTTCGACGGGGTCACTGATGTTCATGCTCATGGGCTTCAGCCTAATCCCGCCGGGGAAAACCCGGCGGAAGGCGGCCGGGTCTTTGCCGATGACGGCCTCGCGGAGAAGGTAAGGTCTCGGTCATGGTTGAGACGAATGACTTTCACCCCAACGGCGTGCGCACGGTCGTCGTGCCGGCCGCCGGCATGGGGACCCGGTTCCTGCCGGCGACGAAGACGGTGCCGAAGGAGCTGCTGCCGGTGGTCGATACGCCGGGCATCGAATTGATCGCGGAAGAGGCGTCGGCGCTGGGGGCGTCGCGTCTGGCGGTGATCACCGCCCCCTCCAAGGACGAGGTGCTGGCGCACTTCGGTGAGTTCCCGGGCCTGGTCAAGACGTTGGAGGCTCGCGGCAAAGACGAGCAGGTGGCCAAGGTCAGGCGTGCCTCTGAATTGATTCAGCCGGTGGCGGTGGAACAGGAACAGCCGCTGGGTCTGGGGCACGCTGTCGGACTGGCCGAGGACGTGCTCGACGAGGACGAGGACGCGTTCGCCGTCATGCTGCCGGACGACCTGGTGTTGCCGGAGAACGGGCGGCCGGGCGTGGTGGAGTTGATGTGCCGGGTGCGTGAGCGATTCGGCGGCAGCGTGTTGTGCGCGTTCGAGGTCGAGCGCGACGAGGTGTTCAACTACGGCGTCTTCGACGTCGCAGAAATTGACGGGGCGTCCGGACTGCCGGGGGAGCTGGTCAAGTCCGTGACCGGGATGGTGGAGAAACCGGAGCCGGCGGCGGCGCCGTCGACGCTGGTGGCCGCGGGGCGCTACCTGCTGGACCGGGCGGTCTTCGACGCGTTGCGCCGGATCACCCCGGGTCAGGGCGGCGAGCTGCAGCTGACGGACGCCATCGAGTTGATGATCCAGGAGGGGCACCCGGTGCACGTCGTGGTGCACACGGGCAAGCGCCACGACCTGGGGAATCCGGCGGGCTACATTCCCGCGAACGTGGATTTCGGCCTGCATCATCCGAAGTACGGCCCGGCGTTGTACCGTGCGATCAAGCAGGTCGTCGCCGACTTCGAGGCGGAGCAGGCGCAGAGCTAGGTGTCATAACGCGGCCGGGCACGGTCGCGGCGGTAGGCTAGCTGAGATGACGTCCGGTCGGCACAACAGGAGGTAACCACGTGCGTTCCGTGGAAGAACAGCTGGCGATCGTCACAGACGCCGCGGTCACCCCTGAACCCGTCCGCATGGCGATCACCGACGCGCTCGGGTTGATGAGCGCCGAGGAAGTCCAGGCCAGCGCCCCGCTGCCGGGCTTTCCGCAGGCCGCCATCGACGGCTACGCGGTGCGCGCCGTCGACGTCGGCGGCGAGCGTGCGCTGAGCGCCACGGGCGGCTCCGACCGCCCCGCCACGGCGCATTCCCTGCCCGTGGTGGGGGAGGTGCCCGCCGGATCCCGTCAACGTATCCGCCTGCAGCCGCAGCAGGCGGTGCGTGTGCATACCGGCGCCCCGTTGCCCACGCTGGCGGACGCCGTGCTTCCGCTGGAATGGTCGGATCGCGGACGCAAGCGCGTGACGCCGTTGCAGCCGGTGCGCTCCGGGGACTTCATGCGCCGCCGCGGCGACGACGTCCAGCCCGGCGACGTCGCCGTCACCGCCGGCACCGTCCTGGGACCGGCGCAGATTGGGCTGCTCGCCGCCGTGGGACGCACCAAGGTGCTCGTGTACCCGCCACCCCGGGTCAGCGTCTTCAGCTTCGGCGCCGAATTAGTCGACGTCGACCAGGAACCCGGCCCCGGACAGGTCTACGACGTCGCCTCCTACGCGGTGGCCGCGGCGGCCGGGGAAGCCGGCGCCCAAGTCACCCGGGTGGGCCTTCTCGACGGCGAGCCCCGGCGGCTCCGGCAGAAGATCGAGTCCCAGCTGCAGCGCAGCGAAATGCTCGTCATCTCCGGCGCGGTCGGCGGCTCCGGGTCAGAGCTGATCCGGTCGGTGCTCGCCGAAATCGGCGACATCGACACCACCCGGGTGGCCATGCACCCCGGCTCCGTGCAGGGGTTCGGGCTGCTGGGGGAGGAGCGCATCCCGGTGTTTCTGCTGCCGAGCAACCCGGTCTCCGCCCTGGCGGCCTTTGAAGTGTTCATCCGGCCCGTGCTGCGGTTGTCCTTGGGCAAGCGTTCCGCGAATCGCCGCGTGGTGCGCGCCCGGGCCCTCAACCACGTCACCTCCACCCCCGGCCGCCGTGGTTACGTCCGCGCGCAACTGATGCGCGACGCCCATTCCCAGGACTACCTGGTCGAAGGCCTCGGCGGGGCGACGGGTGCGCCGGCCCACCTGCTGGCCGGCCTGGCGGAGGCCAACGCCATGATCCGCATTCCCGAGGACGTCACGGAGATCCGCCCCGGCGACGTGGTCGACGTGCTCTTCTTGGCGCAGCGATCGTGACGGGACTCCGACTGTGCTCATAGACCCCTTCGGGCTCGCGGCCGCCCGCTTCGACAAACCCGCCACCGGCCCCCGCGACCCGGTGCATCCCGGCTGGCCGGAATCCACCCCGACTGTGCGGTTGCCCACCGGCGAAAAAATGCGGTTACGCCCACTGACCAGCCGGGACGGCGACGACTGGGCGGAGATCCGCCTCCTGGACGAACAATGGCTGCGCCCCGTGGAGCCCACCACCGCCGACACCTGGCAGGAGGCCCATTCCCCCGCTTCCTGGCGCAACACCTTCTCTTATCTGCGGGGATTGGCCTCGCGGGGCGTCGCGGTCCCGCTGGTCGTCGAGGTCGACGGCGAATTCGCGGGACAGACGACTATCGGCAACATCCAGCACGGCGCCGTCTCGGAGGCGTGGATCGGCTACTGGGTCCATTCCGCCCACATGGGTAAGGGGGTGGCCACCGCTGCGTGCGCCTTGGGCACCGACCACGCCTTCTCCCGCATCGGGCTGCACCGGGTGACCGCCACTTACCTGCCGTCGAACCCGGCGTCCGGAAAAGTGCTGTTGACGGCCGGATTCCGGGAAGAGGGCCTCCTGCGCCGGAACCTGCACATCGACGGCGAGTGGCGGGACCACCACTTCGTGGCCCAGAACGCGGAGGACCACCCGGACACCTGTGTTTCCCGTCTGCGCAAGGCCGGTCGGCTACTCTAGTCCACAATGCACGGCGTGGCTGGACAGGTGTGCCTGGCCAGGCAATTACGCTTGTGGTGACCGACTGTTTCTCGAACGACGAAAGGTAGGCGACGGGGTATGTCCGATGGTTTGATGATCATCCTGGTCATCGTGGTGTGGCTCTTTGTCCTCGCACCGCTGTTGCTGCGTGGCCAGCGACCGATCAATAAAACCGGCGAAGCCTTCGACGACACCCGCGTCGTCTATGAAGGAGGAAGCGGCGACATCCCCGCCCGCCGTCACCCCCGGGTGCTGCCGAAAGACGTCCGCTCCCGCGCCGAGGAAGACGACGAGGACTACGAACTCGTCGAGGCGCTCACGGAGGAGGACGACCTGCTCATCGACGAGCGCCGCACTCCGCCGGTCACGGAGCCGGTGGAGGAGCTCGTCGTCGACGACCCCCGCGGGGAAGTCGTCGACGGGGAAGTGGTCGAGCAGCCCGTGGCTGAGCTCCCGCAGGGCGGGTCCACCGCCTACTCTGCGCTGGAGTCGGCCGAGGAGGTCACCGCGCCGCTCGAGGACGGCGACTTCTATGGGCACGACGACACCTATGTCACCGCCGCAGACTATCTGCATCCCGCCACTCGGACTCTGGCGGAACCCGTCCAGGAGCTGGAGCTGGACGAAGCCGAGCAGGATTTCGACGGCGAGGAACTGCTCGTCGAGGACGGCGACCTGACCGACGAGGACCTGGCTTTCGCCAAGCGACGCGCAGGCCGCGGAGGATGGGACCCGGAGTCGGACCGGCGCAACTCCGTCGACCGCTACCAGCGCCGCCGCCGCACCTTGGCGGGGCTGCTCGCGGCGGTGGCCGTGACCCTGGTGCTGAGCATCGTCGTCGGCGGGTGGGCGTGGGCCACGGTCCTGCTGACTGGCGCGCTGACCGCCGTCTACCTGGTCGCCCTGCGTAAGAAGGTGCACGAGGAAAAGGCGCTGCGCGCCCGCCGGATCCGGCAACTGCGTCGCGCCCGATTGGGCGTGCGCCGGGCGGACGACGCCGACGGCGGCGTCCCCCGCGAACTGCGCCGCCCGGGGGCGGTGGTGGTGGAACTCGACGACGAAAGCCCCGACTTCGATTACCTCAGCGTCACCGAAGCCTCCTTTGATCCGACCACCCTGCGCCCGGTCCGCGGCACGGAACTCGACCGCCGTCGCGTCGGGTAGGTTAGATACTCAGGGTCGTCCGCTGGGGTGCCGGCGGACGCACCCGCTTCGGGGGCGTAGCTCAGTTGGTAGAGCGTCGCGTTCGCAATGCGAAGGTCAGGGGTTCGATTCCCCTCGTCTCCACCACACGCCCGACGATCCGCGCCGGTGAGATCCCGTCAGGTGGGTGTCTACTATGCCGACCGATTCCATGAGGGCGAACATCGTGGTCGGGCCGACGAACACAAACCCTTCCCGCTTCAGCGCCTTGGCCAGAGCCACGGACTCAGGGGAGGTGGTGGGCACCTCGGACATGGTGCGCGGCTCCGGCGTCTCCTCCGGTTGGAAGGACCAGATGAACTCCGCCAACCCGCCCTTATCCCGCAGCGCGACGGTGGCCCGCGCGTTGGTGATCGCGGCGAGGATCTTGCGGCGGTTGCGGATGATGCGGGCGTCGGCGAGCAGTCTGTCGACGTCGGCCTCGTCGAACTCGGCGACCGTCTCCGGGTCGAAGTCCGCGAAAGCCTCGCGGAAGGCGGGGCGTTTGCGCAGCACCGTCGCCCAGGACAGGCCCGACTGGAAGGCCTCGAGGGTGACGCGCTCATAGAGCCCGTGCTCGTCGCGCACGGGCATGCCCCATTCGTTGTCGTAGTAGTCGCGCAGCAGGTCGCTGGCCTCCGCCCAGGGCGGGCGGGCGAGTCCGTCGGCGCCGATGATCAATCCGTGTGCAGTGCTCTCCATACCCTCTTAGACGCTACTGGAGCGGTGCAGGTTCCCGTTTCATCGTGACCGCTTTCGGGGCCGATCCGTTGTAGTCTGATCATCATGGATAGGCCCGTGGTCAGAGATGCAGCGCTGCTGTTCCTGCGTGTCGTGCTCGGCGTGGTGTTCATCGCCCACGGTTGGGACCGGTGGTTTCTGAGCGGGATCGTCGAGACCACCGGCCAATTTTCCGCCTGGGGAGTGCCGCAGCCGCGCCTGTCCGCGTACTTGACCGCCACGGCGGAATTGCTGGGCGGGGCCCTGCTCGCCCTGGGGCTGTTGACCACCGTGACAGCCGGCGCGCTGACGCTGCTGGTGGCCGCCGCACTCTACTTCGTGCATCTGGGCAACGGCTTTTTCGTCGCGCAGGGCGGAGTGGAATACCCCCTCGTGGTCATCGCGGCGCTGGTGATGATCGTGGTTTTTGGTTCCGGCCGGGCTAGTATCGACGGGGTGTTGCAGCGTGATTGATCATGATGAGGTGCAGGCGGCCCTGTCGGCGCGCCTCGACGGGGAGCCCTCCGGGCTCGACGAAGACGTCGTGGACGCGCACGTCGCGGGCTGCGAGACGTGTTCCCAGTTCTGGGAAGAGTCCCTGTCTTTGTCGCGGCGGTTGAATTTCGTGGAATCCTCCGGCGTCGGCATGAGCCCGCCGAAAGACCTCTCCGAGATCATCATCGCCGGGGTGGAGCCGGAGTGGCGCAAAAACTCCGCCAACCGCTTGGTCTCGCTGACCGTCGCCCGCGCCCTCGCCGCGCTGCTCGCGGTCGGACTGGTGGTCTGGGCGATCATGATGGTGCTGGACACCGGCGGACTGATGCAGCTCAGCAGCGACGGACGGGTGCTGTCCCCGGAGGCGCAGCCCGAGGTCGCGGCCCTGCTCATCGAAGGCGCGGCGGTGCGGCTGGCGCTGGCGGTCGGGCTGGGCCTGGCAGCCTGGCAACCGCGGATGGCGGGCGGAATGGCTCCGGTGGTGGC
>CALZCR010000013.1 GCA_945631445.1 uncultured Corynebacterium sp.
CGATCGGCCCCGCACCCCCTGTTTCACGGGGGTGCGGGGCCGATCGCCGTTTCCGGGGCAGGAGCAATCAGGCGCGGGGCACCCGGTAGATTTCCACCGACCCCATCAACCCGACGCCGCGGACGCGAATGACGGGGGCGTCGGCGGCGACGTCGGCTTGTCGGAGGGTGACGCCCTTATCGTCTTCGACGCTGAAGGACCCCATGACGCCGGCGCCGTCGCTGATGACACGGAAATCCTCGGGCACGTAGATTTCCACTGAGCCCATGACCGCGATCGCGGTGATGACCGTCTCTTGGCCCGGCAGCCGGGCCTCGGTCAGGTTCAGCTCGGTGGAGCCCATGACCGAGATCGAGGTGTGGTTGGCGCCCACCTGCCAGACCCCGTGGTAGGACGTCGACCCGAGGACGCCCACGCTCAGGTTCGTGCCGCCGCCGCCGGCGCCGGTGCCGGTGATCTGGTCCCGGGGCGCCGGGGCAGGGCGTGGGGTGGGCCGGGCGGGCGGCGGGGAGGGGTCGGGGCCGAGGTCCGCGAGCAGCATGTCGAGCTCATCGCGGAACCGGGCACCATAGGCGAGCTTGGCCCGCTCGTCGAATTCTCCCAGGGTCAGCTGCCCCCGGCCCAGCGCCTCCTGCAGAGAGGCGACGACGCGGGAGCGGTCGTCATCGGAGGCACGCAGGCGCGGGGTGTGGTCCATGACTCAAGCGTAGCGCGATATTCAGCGCAGATACCGGGCGTCGATCCGGGCCAAGGTCACGGCGCCGACGGCCCGGAACGGGTGCAGCGGATCCGGCGTCTCGGAGCCGGTGGGCCCGCCCAGCTCGGTGTGTGCCTCCGCGCTCATGAGCACGTAGGCGTCCTCCGCCGAATACCCGTGGTCGGTGGTCAGGACGTCGAAAAGCTGCTCGTAGGCCATGACCACGGAATCCTGCACCGGGTCGCCGAGCCCGACGCACACCAGCTCTGCGCCGGTGTGCACGCGCGGTGCCCGCAGCCGCGAGAGCGAATCGCCCGGTTGCTTGATCAACTCGACGCTGACGGTCGCTTCACCGGCGGCCTCGATGGCGACGAAACTGGCCTCGCCGCGCGCCATCACCGCATGGACGTCACCGAGGTAGAGCAAGGCGCCCGCCACCTGGACGGGCAGGTAAACGGTGGACCCGACGGCCGCGTCCGTGAGATCCATGTTGCCGCCGGTGGGGTAGGAGGGCATGACCGTCGACATCGTGGTCGCGGCCGCCGCGACGCCGATGCAGCCGATCATCGGGCGCACGGGCACGGAGACCTCGTCGCTCAGCTGGGCCCGGCCGTCTTCGATGGGGATGAAACGGGTGAACATCTCCTCGCCCATCACGCCCTCGAGCGCGCCGGCCCCGGGCAGATACACCGACCAGCCGCCATGGGGCAAAGCGATGTCGTGGATCGTGACGGCCAGCACGTCGCCGGGTTCCGCGCCTTCGACGTGCACCGGGCCGGTCACGGGGTTGAGCACGGCGGTCACCGCGTCCATGGACTTGTGCTCGTGCATCTGGCGGTAGGCTTCGTCGTGCGTCTCGAAGGTGATGCGGTCGCCGGCGCCGGGCCGGACCCGGAGCACCGGCTCCTTGTCGGCGGGGAAGCCGGCGACGCCGCCGGCTTTGCTCAGGAAATGTTCTTCGGCCACGACACGGCACCTCTCGGGTCAGGGAAATGATCGGACATGGCTGAGTGTAGCTGGGAAAATAACGGCCCGTCTCCTGCTGCCGGGAGCCGCGGGGCGTCTCATGTCGCGGCGGCCGGAGGGGCCTCGTGGCGTCGGTATTACGCCGCCGGGTCAGACATACCCGCAGACCACGCCGTGTTTTTGGGGGTGAGGACATGGTGCGGTACGCTGTAGGGACAAACCAGTGTGCTCGTCGCCCTGGTGTACCCGGCACCCGCCCGCCTGTGGTGGAGTTGTTGTGATTGTCTCGGTAGTGGCCCCGGAAAGAGCCCCTATTTTTTCGTGTCCGCAGATGGATGCGGGCAATCGCGAGGGTGCGAACAAATACCACATCAGGCCAGCGTCCGTTCGGCGCCGGCGATTACTGACGAAAGAGTTACATGCCAACTATCCAGCAGCTGGTCCGTAAGGGCCGCCACACCAAGAAGTCCGCGACTGCGACTCGCGCCCTGAAGGGCTCCCCGCAGCGCCGTGGCGTGTGCACCCGCGTGTACACCACCACCCCGAAGAAGCCGAACTCCGCTCTGCGTAAGGTCGCCCGTGTGCGCCTGACCACCGGCATCGAGGTTTCGGCCTACATTCCGGGCGAGGGCCACAACCTGCAGGAGCACTCCATGGTGCTGGTGCGCGGTGGTCGTGTGAAGGACCTTCCGGGTGTTCGTTTCAAGATCGTCCGCGGCGCACTCGATGCGCAGGGCGTCAAGGACCGTAAGCAGGCTCGTTCCCGCTACGGCGCAAAGAAGGAGGGCAAGTAATAAATGCGTAAGAGTGCAGCCCCGAAGCGTCCGGTAGTCAAGGACCCTGTCTACAACTCTGAGCTGGTCACCCAGCTCGTCAACAAGATCCTCGTGGACGGCAAGAAGTCCACCGCCGAGCGCATCGTCTACGGCGCCATGGAGATCTGCCGCGAGAAGACCGGCGTCGACCCGGTCGGCACCCTCGAGAAGGCCCTGGGCAACGTGCGCCCGGACCTCGAGGTCCGCTCCCGTCGTGTCGGCGGCGCCACCTACCAGGTGCCCGTCGAGGTCAAGCCGGGACGCTCCAACACCCTGGCCCTGCGTTGGATGGTCTCCTACACCCGTCAGCGCCGCGAGAACTCGATGATCGAGCGCCTCGCCAACGAGATCATGGACGCGTCCAACGGTCTCGGCGCCTCCGTGAAGCGTCGCGAAGACGTCCACAAGATGGCAGAGGCCAACCGCGCCTTCGCCCACTACCGCTGGTAATTTACGAGCAGCGATGAGAATGACCCGACACCTTCGTTTCCGTGCCGCCGGGTGTGCTCCGCACACCCCGGAGGGTGAGGGACGGCTGTCGGGTCTTTCCCGTGCCGTGCAGGCACTACCACGCCGTTAGCTGACGGGCTGGGTTTTTGGGTGTAAAATTCCTGAGTGCTGCCAGTCTCACGCACTAATGGCAAGATTGAACGAGAAATATCCGTAGCGGGCGCGTGGCCGACCACCATTCGGCGCCGTCCACAACACACGAGTTGGGGTAAGACTGTGGCACAAGAAGTGCTTAAGGACCTGAACAAGGTCCGCAACATCGGCATCATGGCCCACATTGACGCCGGTAAGACCACTACGACCGAGCGCATCCTGTACTACACGGGCATCAACCGCAAGGTCGGCGAAACCCACGACGGCGGAGCGACCACTGACTGGATGAGCCAGGAGCAGGAGCGCGGCATCACGATCACCTCCGCCGCAGTGACCTGTTTCTGGGAAGGCAACCAGATCAACATCATCGACACCCCGGGCCACGTCGACTTCACCGTCGAGGTCGAGCGCTCCCTGCGTGTCTTGGACGGCGCCGTCACCGTCTTCGACGGCAAGGAAGGCGTCGAGCCGCAGTCCGAGCAGGTCTGGCGCCAGGCCGAGAAGTACGACGTCCCGCGCATCTGCTTCGTCAACAAGATGGACAAGCTCGGCGCTGACTTCTACTTCACCGTGCAGACCATCATCGACCGTCTCGGCGCCAAGCCGCTGGTCATGCAGCTGCCGATCGGCGCTGAAGATGACTTCGACGGCGTCGTCGACCTCATCGAAATGAAGGCCCTCTACTGGCGCGGCAAGGTCGAGGTCGGCGCAGACGCCGAGGTCGGCGAGATCCCGGCCGACCTGCAGGAGCGCGCGGAAGAATACCGCGAGAAGATCCTGGAGACCGTCGCCGAGTCCGACGAAGAGCTCATGGAGAAGTACTTCGGCGGCGAAGAGCTGACCAACGACGAGATCAAGGCGGCCATCCGCAAGCTGACCGTCAACTCCGAGCTCTACCCGGTCTTCTGCGGCACCGCCTACCGCAACAAGGGCGTGCAGCCGCTGCTGGACGCCGTCATCGACTACCTGCCGAACCCGCTGGACATCGGCGAGGTCAAGGGCATGGCCGTCGGCAAGGAAGAGACCGAACTGGTCCGTAAGCCGTCTGTCGACGACCCGTTCTCCGCGCTGGCGTTCAAGATCGCCGTCCACCCGTTCTTCGGCAAGCTGACCTACGTCCGCGTGTACTCGGGCAAGGTCGTGCCGGGCGACAACGTGCAGAACTCCACGAAGGGCAAGAAGGAGCGCATCGGCAAGCTCTTCCAGATGCACGCCAACAAGGAGAACCCGGTCGACGAGGCCCGCGCCGGCAACATCTACGCGGTCATCGGCCTGAAGGACACCACCACCGGCGACACCCTGTGTGACTCGAAGGAACAGATCATCCTCGAGTCCATGGACTTCCCGGAGCCGGTCATCCAGGTCGCCATCGAGCCGAAGACCAAGTCGGACCAGGAGAAGCTGGGCACCGCCATCCAGAAGCTCGGCGAAGAGGACCCGACCTTCACCGTCCACCTGGACGAGGAGTCCGGCCAGACCGTCATCGGCGGCATGGGCGAGCTGCACCTCGACGTCTTGGTCGACCGCATGAAGCGCGAGTTCAAGGTCGAGGCCAACATCGGTAACCCGCAGGTGGCCTACCGCGAGACCATCCGCAAGAAGGTCGAGAGCGTCGACTTCACCCACAAGAAGCAGACGGGTGGCTCCGGCCAGTTCGCGAAGGTCATCGTGAGCCTCGAGCCGTACGCCCCGACCGCGGAGGAGCTGGAGGAGGGCGAGAACGCGAACTACAAGTTCGTCAACGCCGTCACCGGCGGCCGCGTGCCGAAGGAGTACATCCCGTCCGTCGACGCCGGCATCCAGGACGCCATGCAGTATGGCTACCTGGCCGGCTACCCGATGGTCAACGTCCAGGCCACCCTCGAGGACGGCGCCTACCACGACGTCGACTCCTCGGAGATGGCGTTCAAGCTGGCCGGCTCCCAGGTCTTCAAGGAGGCCGTGGCCAAGGCCAAGCCGGTCCTGCTCGAGCCGCTGATGGCCGTCGAGATCACCACCCCGGAAGAGTTCATGGGCGACGTCATCGGCGACGTGAACTCCCGCCGCGGTCAGGTCAACGCGATGGAAGACCGTGCCGGCGCCAAGCTGGTCAAGGCCACCGTCCCGCTGTCTGAAATGTTCGGCTACGTCGGTGACCTGCGTTCCCGCACCCAGGGCCGCGCCAACTACTCCATGGTGTTCGACTCCTACGGCGAGGTTCCCTCGAGCGTGGCGCAGGAGATCATCGAGAAGCGCACCGGCGGCGCCTAAACACGTCACCGCTGACGCACCCGGTCGGGGAGCAGATCCCGGGAGGCCTTCCATGTGCCGCCTTCCGGACCATGTCTGATTCCCGCCCGCACGGCGGTAGCGGCCGCCTGAGCGTCCACCCCGATGGTGGTGGATGTTGAGCCGGCCGTTACCCTGTGAGAAGATCCGCGATTCTTGTCGGCCCTGCCCGTCACCGGGTTTGAAAAAACGCCTTCATAAATCTAGGATCGTGTAACTGGCACATATGTGAAAGCGTCACCGAGATTGACCCCGGTTCAGGGGTGCTTTCTGGGCGACAACTATCAACCACGTGGCTGCGAAGGTCGTAGCCACCATGAAGTCCAGGAGGACATACAGTGGCAAAGGCGAAGTTCGAGCGCAACAAACCGCACCTCAACATCGGCACCATCGGTCACGTCGACCACGGCAAGACCACCACCACGGCTGCCATCACCAAGGTTCTGGCCGACCTGTACCCGGAGGAGAACGCTTCCTTCGACTACGACCAGATCGACAAGGCTCCGGAGGAGAAGGAGCGTGGCATCACGATCAACATCTCCCACGTCGAGTACAACACCCCGAAGCGTCACTACGCACACGTCGACGCCCCGGGTCACGCCGACTACATCAAGAACATGATCACCGGCGCAGCTCAGATGGACGGCGCCATCCTGGTCGTCGCCGCAACTGACGGCCCGATGCCGCAGACCCGCGAGCACGTCCTCCTGGCCCGCCAGGTCGGCGTCCCGTACATCCTCGTCGCCCTGAACAAGTGCGACATGGTCGACGACGAGGAAATCATCGAGCTCGTCGAGATGGAGGTCCGCGAACTGCTGGCCGAGCAGGACTACGACGAGGACGCCCCGATCATCCAGATCTCCGCTCTCGGCGCCCTGAACGGCGAGGAGAAGTGGGTCGAGTCCGTCGGCGAGCTCATGAACGCCTGCGACGAGTCCATCCCGGACCCGGAGCGCGAGACCGACAAGCCGTTCCTGATGCCGATCGAGGACATCTTCACCATTTCCGGCCGCGGCACCGTCGTGACCGGCCGTGTCGAGCGTGGCTCCCTGAACGTCAACGATGAGATCGAAATCATCGGCATCAAGGAGAAGTCCACCAAGACCACGGTGACCTCCATCGAGATGTTCAACAAGTTCCTGGACTCCGCTGAGGCCGGCGACAACGCCGCTCTGCTGCTCCGCGGCCTCAAGCGCGAGGACGTCGAGCGTGGCCAGGTCGTCATCAAGCCGGGCGCTTACACCCCGCACAAGAAGTTCGAGGGCTCCGTCTACATCCTGTCCAAGGATGAGGGCGGCCGCCACACCCCGTTCTTCGACAACTACCGCCCGCAGTTCTACTTCCGCACGACCGACGTCACCGGCGTCGTCACCCTGCCGGAAGGCACCGAGATGGTCATGCCGGGCGACAACGTCGACATGTCCGTCGAGCTGATCCAGCCGGTCGCCATGGACGAGGGCCTGCGTTTCGCTATCCGCGAGGGCTCCCGCACCGTCGGCGCTGGCCGCGTCACCAAGATCGTCGAGTAATTCTTTGCTCGCCGTGAGTCTTGGCTGACTCCAGCACAGAAGCACCGCCCGTGTCACCGCAAGGTGATGCGGGCGGTGCTTTCTTTTCTCCCCGGAGCCCTCCCCGTAGACTGCGGGGCGACATGAAAGATCCCACTCGCATTCCTCACGTGCTCGCGGCGCTGCAACGCGCCTGGGAAGGGCAGCCGGACCTCGACCTGGCTGCCCTGTGGGGCGTCGTCGAAAACCACGGCATCGGCTGGGGCAGCGACGACGAACAGCTCCTGGCCGTCCTCGAGGCGCTGGCCCGCCGGCACCCCGCACGCGTCACCTCCCCGGAGGATGTGCTGGTGGTGGCGGACACGGCGTCTCCGCTGCGCCGGATCACCGTCGACCCGGTGGGACGGCGGGTGACGGTCCGGGGCGCGGACGTGCGCCCGACGACGTGGAACTACCGGGAAATTCGCCGCCTGGAGGTGGGGATGCCCGCGGTGATCACCGACGCCGCGGGCGTGGACCACCGGTTAGGGGTGCTCAGCGGCATGACGGTCAGCGACTACCGGCCGCCGACCGGGTTGCGCGGTTGGGCCCGGAGGGAGATGGGGGACCGGATCGTCGGGGCGCGGCTTACCGACGGCTCATTGGTGATCGTCAGCCACGGGATCGACGTCTTCACCCCGGGGCGCCGCGACGTGGCGCACGCCCGGCACCGCTATGAGCGGCTGCTGGCGGTGGAGGCCGGCGCCCCGTTGCGCTTCCAGCCGGTGGCGGGCGGGGCGCCGGTGGCCCTGGCCGAGATCGAGCTGCTGTTTCCCGTCGACCAGTAGGAGGGGATCAGGAGCCCTCGACCGGTCGCAGATGCAGCTTGTAGGACGTCGCCAGTTCGATGCCGGCGAGCGCCTCGTGGACGTCCATGTCGGTCTGCTCGATCTCCGCGACCAGCGCGCGCATGTCCACGCCCGGTTGGGCGGAGATCGACCAGGTGGCGGTGGGGTTCCCGCGGTCCCGGGCGACGGAGTGCCGGACGTCTGCGACCCCCTCAAAAGACTTCAGGCCTTCGCCGACCGCGGCGGCGACACGGGCGGTGGAGACCTGGATTTCCCCGCCGTCCCCGGAGAGCGGCGAAGCCATCCGGTTGATGGTGCGGCGCCGGAGGTTGGCGACGATCAACCACCCGCCGGCCACCGCCGCCACGACGGTCGCGGCGATCAGTCCGAGCGGGAAATACCGCGACGCCAACGCGTCGTCGATCGCGTCGTGGTCGATGCGGGCGGCCCACGCGACGGCGAGCTCGTTGCCGGAGGCGTGCGCCACCGCCCACACGGCGATGACGGTGAGGACTAGCCCGAGGAGCAGCGAGATCACCCGGTCGAGGAAAGCCAGCCGACGGCTCATCAGAATCGACCCCCGTCCTCGTCTTCGCGGAGCAGGACCTGCAGGGACAGACGGTCATTGATCAGCGGGCCCAAGGACTCCTGCAATTGGCCGTGCAGCCGCTCCCGGACGGTCTCGTCCACCGTCGCGGAGGTGGCGGTGACGGTGATCTTCTTCTTCGTCACCAACGTCGACGCGGACAGCACCCCGGGCAGCGTCTTGGCGGTGGCGGTGGCGTGGCGGGCCAGATCCACCCGACGGACCCAGATCGCGGCAGGAGAAGACAACCCCAGGTAGGGCTTGAGCCGTGGCACGAAGGCGGCGGCCACGAGCCAGAGGCCGACGAGGAAAAGTCCGATTCCGCCCCAGAACAGCCACGGCTCGGACAGCGCGCGGGCCTGTTCGACGGCGGCGACGATCCAGCTGTCCCAGCCGGCGGGGGAGAGGTAGTGGACGGCGATTTCTCGCACGCCGACCACGGCGAGGGCCACCAGCGCCACGCCGACGAGGATCCCGACGTACCGTGCCCGGGGCGGGTGGGCCGGGCGCAACGCGGTGGGGGCGGCGGATGCTTCGGCGGTCATCGCTTTTCCTCAGCCACGGCGTGGCCGTGGGCGACGACGCGGACCGGGGTCATCGGCCTGCCGGCGGTGATCCGCACCGGGGTCAGGGCACGGTGGGTGGACAGCGGGGACGGCAGCCTGATGACTTTCGGGGATGTGATCCGGGTGCGGGACGTGACTGAGACCGGTATGGTCACGCCGTGGTTCGGGGCTTGGGCGAGGTCCTCGGCGCTGACCCGGTGGGCGGAGTGGAGCACCTGCTCGACCGAGACGTTGACCACGCCGGCGCTCAGCCCGGTGGCGGCCTCCACTTCCTGGCGGACGGCGTCGCGGACGCGGGCGGCGACCGCGGAGACCGGCGACGGCCAGCTCACCGCGAGGGCCACGTCCAAGCGGGCCCGGCCGGTGGTGCGGTCGACGATGGCCGCGCACCGAGGATAAGAGCCGCCGAGCTTGACGATGCCGCCGCTGGTGGAGACCACCCCCGGGACGGTGCCCGCGGCGTGCGCGGCGATCCGGTTGATCGCGCGTTCGGAGATGTGGGTGTGCCCGCTCACCCGCGACCCCCTCGGCCGGAGCGCAGCCCGTCGAAGACCGCGCGCAGATTGATCCTGCCATCCACGTGCGCCCCCACCACGGCGCCGACGGCGCTGAAGAGCAGGGCCCACAGGAAGCCCGCGAACCCGCCGAAGATGACGGCGAACGCGAAAGCCAGCCCGATGAGAAGGCCGAGGGCGGTCATGTTCTTCATTGCACTCTCCTGGGAGACGGGGAAGCGGGGTCGCCGACGGCGTCGGCGACGATGACGTCGACGGGGAAGCGGACATGCGCCGCGGCGGCGGTCCGCACGCGTTCGGACAGCTCATGGAGGTCGCCCGCCGTCCGCAGGTCCGCGACGACGTGGACCTCCAGGCGGGGGACCGCCCCGGAGCGAGACAGCCGCAACCCGCGCACCCGGGCCCCCGGATACAGCAGCGCGACTTCCGACAACTCGCCCGACGACAGGCCGGCGACGCCGGGCAGCGCGAGCACGGCGGCCTCGACTCGGCGGGCGCTCTCCTGGGCGATGGGGTCCTCGGCGGCGGCCATCACTGCACGCGCGGGGTGACGGGGGCGCCGGCCACTTCCCCGACGGCGAGGTCGCGGGAGGTGCTTTCCGCGGCCGTGTCGTCGAGGGGCAGGTGCACGTCGGTGACGTTGACGTTGACTTCGGTGACCTCCAGCCCGGTCATGCGCTCAATGGCCCGGATGATGTTGCGCCGGATGGCGTCCGCCAGCTCGTGGATCGCGACGCCGTACTCCGCGACGATGGACAGGTCCACCGCGGCCTGCCTTTCGCCGACCTCGACCGTGACGCCCTGCTGGATGTTGCCCGCCCCGCCGAGGCTTTCGCGCAGCGAACCGATCATGCGGGTGGTGTTTCCGCCCAGGGCGTAGACGCCGGAGACTTCCCGGGTGGCCAGGCCGGCGATCTTGGCGACGACGACGTCTTCGATGAGGGTGCGTCCGTGTTGGGACTGGACGGCGGTGGCGCCGTCCACCGACTCTGTCGCAGGGACGGGCTCGTGGTCGGACATGGCGGCGGCTCCTTCGCGCTGATGCTTCCTGAACGTGGATACAACGAGCGTAACCGCAACGCGGTCCCCGCGGGGGCAGCCGTCGGACATGGGAGGCGGGACGCATAAAAAATTTGGCGTGGTCGGGGATGATGTGGTTTAATACATTGGTTGCTTCAACACGGCGCTATGTCCGCGCGCGGATTTTATCCGCAACCAGGCAGAATGTCGATGGTGGAGTGAACATGACACCTTTGCGCGACTTCGGTCGCAGAAGGCTCCGTGAATCGGGGTAGGGCATTGACCGCAAGGACAATGGCAGCCCGAGAGCGGGGACCGGAGAAGGGGCATGGCAAATAAACAGCGGCAGTACGTGAGGCGCCACTCTTATCACGAGTAATGGTCCCTTCCGAGTCTTGACGCACGGGTCTTGTACCCCGTCAGGGAGCAATGTGTGCGGTTTGTTTTTCCTGCCCGCCATCTCCCGGATAGTCATGACAGTCAGTTCAGACACTGGCGTTGTGCCCGTGGCCCCTAGCCCGGACAACGTTATAGAGAAATCGATGAAGCGAAACCCACCGCTCCAGACAGTGACGTGGGTGCAGCGAGGAAGAGGATAAGCGTGGCGGGACAAAAGATCCGCATTCGGCTGAAGGCCTACGACCACGAAGCCATCGACGCTTCTGCGAAGAAGATCGTCGAGACCGTCACCCGTACGGGTGCTCGTGTGGTCGGCCCGGTGCCGTTGCCCACCGAAAAGAACGTGTACGCCGTTATTCGTTCTCCCCACAAGTACAAGGATTCTCGCGAGCACTTCGAGATGCGCACGCACAAGCGTCTCATCGACATCCTCGACCCGACGCCGAAGACGGTTGACGCGCTGATGCGCATCGACCTTCCGGCCAGCGTCGACGTGAACATTCAGTGATCGAAGACCGAAAGACTTTGGCAGCGGAGAATTAACACATGAGCGAAAACGAGATCAAGGGAATTCTGGGCAAGAAGCTCGGCATGACCCAGGTCTTCGACGAGGACAACCGGGTCGTCCCGGTCACCGTCGTCGAGGCCGGGCCGTGCGTGGTCACCCAGATTCGCACCACCGAAACCGATGGCTACAACGCCATCCAGATCGCCTTCGGTGAGATTGACCCGCGTAAGGTCAACCAGCCGAAGGCAGGCCACTTCAAGAAGGCCGGCGTCACCCCGCGCCGTCACGTTACCGAGATTCGCATGGACGACGTCTCCGGCTACGAGATCGGCCAGGAAATCAACGCCGGCATCTTCGACGGCGACACCTTCGTCGACGTCACCGGCACCTCCAAGGGCCACGGCTTCGCCGGCCCGATGAAGCGTCACGGCTTCGCGGGCCAGGGAGCCTCCCACGGTAACCAGGCGGCTCACCGCCGCATCGGTTCCATCGGCATGGCGGCCACCCCGGGCCACGTCCTCAAGGGCACCCGCATGGCCGGCCGCATGGGCAACAACAAGGTCACTACCCAGAACCTTAAGATCCAGAAGATCGACGCCGACTCCAACCTCATCCTGATCAAGGGCGCCATCCCCGGCGCCAAAGGTGGAGTCGTCACCGTCAAGACCGCAGTGAAGGGCGGTGCACACGCATGAGTCTCAAGCTTGACGTTCTGACCGCCGATGGAAACACCAACGGTTCGGTCGACCTGCCCGCGGACATTTTTGACCGCGAGGCATCCGTTTCTCTGATGCACCAGGTCGTCACCGCACAGCTGGCTGCCGCTCGTCAGGGCACCCACAAGGTGAAGACCCGCTCGGAGGTCGCCGGCGGCGGCCGTAAGCCGTACCGCCAGAAGGGCACCGGCCGTGCCCGCCAGGGCTCGATCCGCGCTCCGCAGTTCGCGGGCGGCGGCATCGTCCACGGCCCGGTCCCGCGCGATTACTCGCAGCGGACCCCCAAGAAGATGATCAAGGCCGCCCTCTTCGGCGCCCTGTCGGACCGCGCCCGCAACGAGCGCATCCACGTCATCGACGAGCTGGTCCCGGGACAGGACCCGTCCACCAAGTCGGCCAAGTCCTTCGTCGAGCGCATCACCGACCGCAAGTCGGTTCTGCTCGTCGTCGAACGCGAGGACCTGAACGCCCGCCGCAGCGCCAACAACCTGCAGAACGTTCACATCCTCGACCCGGCTCAGCTGAACACCTACGACGTGCTCAACTCCGACGACATCGTCTTCTCGGTGGCAGCTCTGCACGCCTTCACCAACCGCATC
>CALZCR010000014.1 GCA_945631445.1 uncultured Corynebacterium sp.
CGCCGAACTGCTTGCGCACCTCCGTGCTGACGTCTTCGGCGAGCCTGGTGCGCCCGTCGTACATGGTCAGCAGCACGGCGGAGATGTGCAGGCTGGGGTTCAGGTGCTCCCGGATCATCGAGATGTTGTTGAGCAGCTGGCCCACGCCCTCCAGGGCGTAGTACTCGCTCTGGATCGGGATCAGCACTTCGTCGACCGCGGTCATCGCGTTAATCGTCAGCAGCCCCAATGAGGGCGGGCAGTCGATGAGGATGTAGTCGTAGCCTTCCGCCGCGACGTAGCCCTTGCGCAGGGCGTCCGCCAGCCGGTATTCCCGGCGCTCCAAGCTGACCAGCTCGATTTCTGCTCCGGCGAGATCGATCGTCGCCGGGATGCAGTGCAGGTCGGGGTTGGACGGGGTGATCTGGATGGCTTCGGCCGCGTTGGCCTCGCCGATGAGCATCTCGTACGAGCTGATGACGCCGGCGTGATGCTCCACCCCCAGCGCCGTCGAGGCGTTGCCCTGCGGGTCGAGGTCGACGACCAACACTTTTTGCCCGTACGTGGCCAATGCGGCGGCCATGTTGACGGTGGAGGTCGTTTTGCCGACGCCGCCCTTCTGGTTCGCGACCGTGATCAGGCGTGGGCCGTCCGGTTTCGGCAGCACCAGACGGTTCAACTTCCGCACCTCGGCGGCGCGACGTTCGTCCGCTGCCAGGGAGTCGTCATCCCACTGCGCGTCTTCCATGGAGACTTTCTCCGCCTTCCCGGTTCACGATCTGTACTTCACGAAGACTGCCTCCGGCAGTCACCTTTGTCATCCTAGTAGGCGCAAGCACTATACCGAACCGAAGCATGGGTCAGGCGCGCGTCGGCCTCACTTCACCCGCGGGATACGGATCAACGTGGTCGGTTCTTCGAGGTAGTCGGCCCCGACGGTGAAGATCTCCCCCTCGCCGCCGCCGGCCTTCTTGATCTGGTGGCGGTCCCGTTCCAGCTCTTCGCCCACGGAGGAGCCCTTCATCGCGATCATCGCGCCGCCGACCTTGGCCAGCGGCAGCGACCAGCCGGTCAGCTTGCCCAGCGGGGCCACCGCCCGCGAGGTCACCACGTCCACCTGGCCCAGCTCACGCACGTGCGGTTCCTCGGCGCGGCCGCGCACGACGGTGACGTTGTCCAGGCCCAGCTGCTGCTTGACCTCGCCCAGATACACCGAGCGCTTGAGCAACGGCTCGATGAGCCGGATCTGCAGATCGGGGCGGGCGATCGCGAGCGGGATGCCCGGCAGGCCGGCGCCCGAGCCGATGTCCGCGATGGTCAGCCCCTCTTCGAAGGCCTCCCCGATCACGGCGCAGTTGAGGATGTGGCGGGTCCACAGCCGGGGCACTTCGCGCGGGCCGATGAAGCCGCGCTCCGAGCCGTCGGTGGCCAGGGAGCGGTGGTAGGCGATCGCCAGATCCAACCGGTCGCCGAAGACGTCGGCGGCCACTGCTGGCGGGGTGGGCAGGGCGTCGTCGGACCGGGTGATCTTCTCGCTGTCGGCTGACACTGCAGAATGCTCCTTTGGCTCAGGTGCCCCGTGGATGAGGCGCTGGGATGTCTAGGCCTCCACGATAGCGGGGGCGCGCGCCTTGCGACGAACCGGGTTATCCGAGCGTACCCACCCAAAAACCCCGGCCTTCGACGGGGCGTCGAGGGGCGGTTAACCCTTCTTTTTCTTCTTCTTGCCGCTCTGGGCGCGGGCGTTCTGCGCCTGCTGGCGGGCCTGGGCGGCCTCGCGCTCCGCCTGCTCGCGGGCGAGGTTGTCCTCGGTGCGTTCCCGCTTGGATTTCTTCTCGACCTTGCGGGCGCCGACGACCGGGGCGTTGGCGCGGCGCAGCTCTTCCTTCTCCGCTTCCTCGGCCGCTTCCTCGCGGTCGATCATGCGGTAGACCAGACGGGTCTGGACGTAGGACCACAGGACGTTGGAGGACATGTAGACCAGCAGGCCGATGGTCCAGATGAAGCCCGTGAAGATGGTGATGGCGGGCATGACCCACAGCATCATCTTGCCCATCATCTGCTGCTGCATCTCCATCATCTCGGCGTTGTCGCCGGCCGGTGCGTTGGTCTTGCCGGCGGCCTGACGCGCCTGCTGGCGGCCCAGCGAGTAGCGGGCCGTGAGGTGGGTCAGGGTCGCGACGAGCAGGACCATGGGCACTGCAACAAGGACGATGTCGAAGCGGCCGAAGTCGACGGGCTGGAAGGCCTCGTACTGCTCCGCCGGCATGGAGATCGACGCCGAGAGCGGAACGCCGAAGACGCGGGCGTCGAGGAAGGACTGCACGTCCTCCGGGGTGAACATGTAGTTGCCGATGCTGCGGTTTTCTTCGTTGGTCAGCCCCAGGCCGCCGTAGCCGTCACCGGTGCGGTTGAAGGAGCGCAGGACGTGGAACAGGCCGATGAACACCGGGATCTGCACCAGCATCGGGATACAACCGGCCAGGGGGTTCACGCCGGCCGTCTTGTACAGCTTCTGTGTTTCCTCGGCCATCTTGGCTTGGTCGTTCTTGTAGCGTTCGCGGATGGCTTTCATCTGCGGCGCGAGTTTGGCGGTCTTTTGTCCGGACCGGATCTGCTTGACGGTCGGCCACACGAGCAGGGCCTTGATGGTCCAGGTCAACAGCACGATGGATAGCAACCAGGTCACGCCCGCGTGCGGGTCCATGACCAGGCTCAGCGCTTCGCGCCAGAACCACATGATGGCCGAAATCGGCCAGTAGATGAAATTGAGCACGTCTGGTCGTAGCTCCTTGGTCTGAAATTGTCGGGACAGTCTCCGGCCGGAGGGCTGTCGCTAGGTGGGAACGGGGTCGTATCCGCCCGGGTGCCAGGGTCCGCATTTGCTCAGCCTGGCCGCGGCCATGGTGACGCCGCGGCTGAAACCGTGCCGGGACACGGCCTCCAGCGCAAACGCGCTGCATGTCGGTTCGAAACGACAGGTGGACATCATCTTAAGGGCGGAGATGTGGTTTTGGTAGAACCGAACCGCGGCGACGGCGCCTCGGGCGACGGGTCCGCGAGGCGTGGGGATGGCTTCTCCGGCGCTGTTGTAGTGGATGTCCTCACTCACAGCGCGACGCCTGCTTTGCGCAGGGCTTTCGCCAGGTCGGCGGCCAGCTGGGCGCTGTCTGCGGCGCCGGCGGCGGGAAGTGCGCGGATGACGACGTCGGTCGCCCGTGGCAGCTTGTCGACGAGGGCGTGGGCGGTGTGCCTGAGCTTCCGGGAGGTCGAGTGCCTGGCCACGGCGTTGCCGATGGCCTTAGAAACGACAAGACCGAACCGGGGGCCGCCCGTCAGCGACGGGTCCGGGTCTCCTGGTTCGGTCGAGCGGTCGCGCACATGCACAACCAGTGTTCGGCTCCCGGCTCGGCGCCCACCCTTGATGGTCCGTTTGAATTCGGCCGGCGAGGTGAGTTTATGCCGTTTGGGGAGCACGGATACGGCTGCTTTCCGCTTACGCGGACACGCTGGCGCGGCCCCTACGGCGACGTGCCGAAACGATGGCGCGGCCGGCGCGGGTGCGCATGCGGGTGCGGAAGCCGTGCTTGCGGGAACGGCGGCGGTTGTTCGGCTGGAACGTCTTTTTGCCCTTTGCCATGGTGGAACTCCTTATGTGTGGGTTGCGCCGGCCCCCACGGGTAGACCGACGTCAGCGACAGTATGTTCATTTCAATATGAGTGCCGCACCGGATCAGATGACCTCGCGGCGGCGCGCGCAATCCACACACGTCTACGGCGGGCCCGGCATGCCGGAGCCTCTCCCGCAGCCCGGTGTTCGGTGCCGAGAGCGCTCTCAAAGCACATCGCCGGACTTTCTCGGACCCGCCTTCGCAAGCTGGTCAGCGTTGTCCGGGGATGTAACAGACGCTTTTAGGGTACGTGAGGCTGACAACCGTGAACAAATCGACACGCGCGACAGGGGAGCCGTACGCGACGGGTGTCCCCGAAATGACAATCATGTAATTCGACGTATGTGCCCGTTGCGGACTGCGCCGACACCTCGTCGACGGCGTGCGGCGGGGCCGCTCCCCACCTGCCCCTCAGGCGCGAAGTCACAGGTGGGAGCCGGGCACGGACGGCCGCTGCTCCCCGGGATCACCCACATGATCGATGGCCCTCGCCGGTTCGCGCCGTCGATTATTCCGTCCACAGCCAAAAGCGTAGACTGTGGATAACTCAGTGACAGAAAATTATCCACAACCTGTGGATAAGAGTGTGAGTAACAAGGTCACGGCACTAAAACAGGCTGTGAAGATCTACCACCCAGTAGCTGCTCACACTCCACGCGATGACGGCGGACCTACGCCGTCGGCGCAGCACGCATTGCGGCACCCAGGCCGCCCACCGACGCCCGTCCCTCACGGGTGTGGCACACACGACGACCAGAACGGGGAACATATGACAGAAAACGCTTCTGAGCTGGAGATTGCCTGGCGGGAGGTAGTGAACGGACTACTGCGCGACTCCCACCGTCCGGACTCCACCGTCCCGACCTTCAGCCATACTCAGCGAGCTTTTCTCCAGCTGGCCAAACCCGTCGTCATGGTGGACGGGTACACCGTCTTGTCCACTCCCTATGCGGACGTCAAACAGGTCATCGAAGACGAGCTCGGCGAAGTCATCACCGAGGCGCTGACCAGGCGGGCAGGCCGTCCCTGCGTTTTGGCCGTGACCGTCGAGCCACGCGGGCAGCAGGCCTCCGCCGAGCCACCGGCCGCCAGCCAGGCGCAGAAACCCAAGCTGGCGCCGGAGGACGTCCCGCCCCGCCCGCGCCGCCCCAAGCAAGTCGAGGTCCAGCCCCCGGCCCCCTACCAGGAGCGACTGAATCTCGAGCGGTGGCAGCAAAGCCACGCTCCCGCGCAATTTGAGGAGCAGCCGGAGGCGGCGCCCATGGGGCTCGACGACCTCGCCGCCCAATACGCCGAGAAGAAAGAACAGCCGGAGGCCCCCGCAAAACAGCAGCGGATCCCGCGCGAGACTCCGGCGAAGTCGACGGATCAGGAAAATTCCCTCAACCCGAAGTACACCTTCGAGAACTTCGTGATCGGCTCGTCGAACCGTTTCGCCAACAGCGCGGCCTTCGCCGTCGCCGAAAACCCCGCCCGCGCCTACAACCCGTTGTTCATCTGGGGCGGCTCCGGCCTGGGCAAGACCCATCTGTTGCACGCCGCCGGCAATTACGCCGAGGTGTTGCAACCGGGTTTGCGCATCAAGTATGTCTCGAGCGAAGAGTTCACCAACGACTACATCAACTCGGTGCGCGACGACCGGCAGGAATCTTTTAAGCGGCGCTACCGCAACTTGGACATCCTGATGGTCGACGACATCCAGTTCCTGGAGGGCAAGGAAGGCACCCAGGAGGAGTTCTTCCACACGTTCAACGCGTTGCACCAGGCCAACAAGCAGATCATCTTGTCCTCCGACCGTCCGCCCAAGCAGCTGACCACCTTAGAGGACCGGCTGCGCACCCGTTTCGAAGGCGGCCTGATCACCGACGTCCAGCCGCCGGACTTGGAAACCCGCATCGCGATCTTGGAGAAGAAAGCCGCCGCCGACGACACGCACGTCGACCGGCAGGTCCTCGAGCTCATCGCCTCCCGGTTTGAATCCTCCATTCGCGAACTCGAAGGCGCGTTGATCCGCGTGTCCGCCTATTCCTCCTTGATCGACGAGCCGATCAGCATGGAAATCGCGGAAGTGGCTTTGCGCGACATCCTCCCCGACGCCGACGACGTCGAGATCACCGCGGCGCTGATCAAGGAGAAGACCGCGGAGTATTTCGACATCACCCTGGACGTGCTCACCGGCGCCGGCAAGACCCGCGCCGTGGCGCACGCACGTCAGTTGGCGATGTATCTCTGCCGGGAGCTGACCGATCTGTCGTTGCCGAAGATCGGCCAGGAATTCGGGGGCAAGGATCACACCACGGTCATGTACGCCGACCGCAAGATCCGTAAGGAAATGACGGAGAAGCGCGACACCTACGACGAGATCCAGGCGTTGACGCAACAGATCAAGAGCGCCAACCGGTTTTAAGGTTGGTGCTTTCGACGCAATCGGCTTTTCCTGAATGCCAGGAAGAGCCGATTTTCCTTTTGCCGCGCGCGATCCATCCACAGAGGCGTAGTTACAGCTGTGTAATTTAATGAAGTTGCTCACTTTCCCGGGGTGTGGACAAAAAACCCGCCTGTGCACAACTTCGGAAAATCTGTGAAAAGAAAGTGGATAACCTCCCCTAAAATGTGGAAGGATCGGCCGCACTGGAATCCATCCACAGAAGCGACACTTTATCCACACTCCATCCACAGGGCCGTGCACAGGGTGTTTTTCTGCCTTGAACAGGCGCTATGACCCCCTATCCACAGATTCCACAGGACCTATTGTTACTACCAGTCTTATACTTGTAATTCGTTTAGTAGAAAAAGGGGATGTGGAGAGTTTCGTCGACCGCCCGGAAAATCCTCCCGACGAACGAGATTAAGTGGAACTAGACCAATTAGACCTTTTCCTAAGGGGCGCGATGATGGCCTAACCTGACTCAGAGCTGCCCTTCGCATTCCGAGGGGCCTAAGCTAGTTTTGTACGATCAGCCCTTGGCCCGACTGGGACGCCGCCCCGCAGGATTTCTGCATGCGCGGAACTGTCGGGGACAATGGACTTAGAAATTTTTGCGATTGATGCGAGGAGCCGAGGAAAGAGCATGGACTCACAAGCAGTGTCGTTCCGAGTAGCTAGGGACGACCTGGCCAATGCCGTTGCCTGGGTGGCACGGAGTTTGCCCACCAAGGCGACCCAGCCGGTTCTCCGCGCCATGCTGATCACAGCCACAGACACGGGCCTCGAGCTCGCGGGCTTCGACTACGAAATCTCGACCAAGGTGCGCATCCCCGCCGAGATCTCCGAGCCGGGCACCATCGCCGTCGCCGGACGTCTCATCGCGGAGATCGTCAACACCTTGCCCAACAAGCCGGTCGACCTGCAGGTCGAGGGCACGAAGGTGCTGCTTTCGTGCAGCTCCTCGCGATTTGAGCTGCCGCTGATCCCGCTGGACGATTACCCGCAGCTGCCGGAGCTGCCCGAGGTCACCGGCACCGCTGATCCGGCGTTGTTCGCGGAGGCCGTCACCCAGGTCGCCGCCGCGGCCGGCAAAGACGACACGTTGCCCATGCTCACCGGCGTCCACATCGACATCCAGGGCTCCGAAGTGCACTTGGCCGCGACCGACCGGTTCCGCCTGGCGCTGCGTTCCTTCGAATGGTCCCCGACCACGCCTTCCGTCGAAGCCAAACTCCTGGTCCCGGCGAAGTCCCTGCTGGACAACGCCCGCACCCTGGACGGCGGCCTGAACGAGCCGATCCAGATCGCGGTGGGCTCCGACGGCCACATCGGCAGCGACGGGTTGTTCGGCATGCACGCGGCCAACCGGGAGACGACGACGCGCATGCTCGACGCCGAATTCCCGAACATCCAGCCGCTGCTGCCGAAGACGCACACCTCGATGGCCTCCATCGAGATCGCGCCGCTGCAGGAGGCGATCCGCCGCGTCAGCCTGGTCACCGACCGCAACGCGCAGATCCGCATGGAGTTCTCCGAGGGACAGGTCATCCTGTCCGCCGGCGGCATGAACGACTCCGGGCATGCGGAAGAGTCCCTGCCCTGCACGTTCGTCGGCCGCGATTCGTTGACCATCGCCTTCAACCCGGGCTACCTGAAGGACGGGTTGGCCGTGGTCAACACCGAGCGCGTGGTCTTCGGCTTCACGGAGCCTTCGCGTCCGGCGATCCTGATCCCCGAGCCGGAGGAGTTGCCGGAAGCGGACGACGGTGTGTTCCAGACCCCGGACACCCACTTCACTTACCTGCTCATGCCGGTGCGCTTGCCGGGGTAGCCTCCGCGCGCACAGGAAGGTGGGCGTAGATGTATCTGCGACGGCTTGAGCTGCGGGATTTCCGTTCTTGGCCGGAATTGTCGTTGGACTTGCAGCCGGGCGTGACCCTGTTCGTGGGCCGCAACGGCTTCGGCAAGACGAACATCGTCGAAGCCGTCGGTTATTCCGCCCACTTGTCCTCGCACCGCGTCAGCCACGACGCGCCGCTGGTGCGCACCGGGGCGAAAAATGCCCGGGTGTCCGCGACCACGGTCAATCAGGGGCGGGAGTTGACGACGCACCTGCTGATCAAGCCCCACGCCGCGAATCAGGCCCAGATCAACCGCACCAAGCTGAAGACGCCGCGGGAGATGCTCGGCGTGTTGCGCAGCGTGTTGTTCGCGCCGGAGGATCTGGCGCTGGTGCGTGGCGAGCCCGCCCAGCGGCGCCGGTACCTGGATGACCTGGTGGCGACCCGGACCCCGCGGTTGGCCGGGGTGCGCGCGGATTACGACCGGATCCTCAAGCAGCGCAACGCTTTGCTCAAAAGCGCCGGCGGGGCCCTGCGGCGCGGCTACGACGACGCCGACGGCGCCAGCGCTTTGGCCACCTTGGACGTCTGGGACGGCCCGCTCGCGGCGCCGGGCGGGAGGCGCATCGCCGCCGGGGGGGGGCTGCTGGAGTCCTGGGCGGGCCGGAGCACGGCGGCGACTGCGGGGATCGCCCCGGAATCGCGCCCGGCGTCGGTGCACTACGACACGACGCTCGCCGACGCCTTGCGCACCGCTCTCGGCGAGGAGACCGACGCCACCCGGGACCCGGCTGTCTTTGAGTCCGTGCTGCTCACGGAGCTGGCCCGGTTGCGCCCCCGGGAAGTGGAGGCCGGCCGGACCCTGGCGGGGCCGCACCGGGACGACCTGGAACTGCGATTGGGTGACCAACCCGCCAAAGGCTTCGCCAGCCACGGCGAGAGCTGGTCTTTCGCGCTGTCATTGCGCTTGGCGGAGTTCTTCCTGCTCGGCGCGGACGGCAGCGAGCCGGTGCTGATCCTGGACGACGTCTTCGCCGAACTCGACGCCCGCCGCCGCGAGCAGCTGGTCGAGGTGGCGCAGGACGCCGAGCAGGTGTTGATCACCGCGGCCGTCGACGACGACTTGCCGGCGAACCTGGCCGGCCGGGTCACCGCACGTTTCGACGTAGGGATCACCGGAGAGGGCGATGGGCGGGCGTCGCGGATGATGACGCCGCAGGAGGTGGAGCAGGGACATGACGTCGGAGTCGCAGGAGCCGAAGGAGCCGCGGGAACCGGAGACTGACGCCGTCGACGCGGCCTTCCGGGCCATGCGGGCGGCCGCGCGTCGCCGCGGCGGCCGCCTGCCGGATTTGGCGGCGCAGGGCCGCTCGGTGCGCCCGCGCCGCTCCGTCGCCAAGCCGTTGGCGGCCCGCGACGCCTCCACCAGCGGGGAAGAGGACGCGGGGCCGGTCATCCCCGGGTTCACGCAGTTCGCCGACCTCTCGGGCGCGGACCGGCGGGCGGTGCTGGGCACGCGGGGACAGTGGCGGGCAGGCAGCCGGGGCCGGCCGAGCGGGCCGGACGGGCGCCGGATGCGCCGCAGTTACTCGGTTCCGCGGCTGGGCGCGGTGCTGGGCAAGGAGATCGAAGACCGCGGATGGGAGCACGACCTGGCGGCCGGCTGGGTGGTCAATCACTGGGCGGAGCTGGTCGGCGAGAAGATCGCGCAGCACACCACGATCGAGATGATCAAGGACAAGAGGGTCCACATCACCTGCGACTCCACTGCCTGGGCCACGAACCTGAAGTACATGCAGCGCACCATCTTGGAGCAGATCGCCGCGAAGGTGGGCCCGGACGTGATCGTCGCGCTGCGCATCTACGGGCCGCAGACGAAAAGTTGGCGAAAAGGCCCCCTGCACGTCAAGGGGCGTGGGCCGCGCGACACCTACGGATGAGCGATTTTCGCGACCTGGGGAAATGCCGCCATCGGCGCGAGAATGCGCCTGCAACGCCCGGAGTGGCCCTTATGGTAGGTCAACCTTAGGGTGTAGACTGAAACGGTCTAGAATCCATTTCTCCGCAACAAGGGAGTGCTCGTTTCACGTGGCTACCACTGAACCCCAATATGACGCTTCATCTATCACGATCCTTGAGGGTCTCGAGGCCGTCCGCAAGCGCCCCGGCATGTACATCGGTTCCACCGGCCCGCGCGGCCTGCACCACCTGGTGTGGGAGGTCGTCGACAACTCCGTCGATGAGGCGATGGCCGGCCACGCCGACAAGGTGGAGGTGACGCTGCTGGAGGACGGCGGCGTCGAGGTCGTCGACAACGGCCGAGGCATCCCCGTGGAGATGCACTCGACGGGAGCGCCGACCATCCAGGTCGTCATGACCCAGCTGCACGCCGGCGGCAAGTTCGACTCCGATTCTTACGCCGTCTCCGGCGGCTTGCACGGCGTGGGCATTTCCGTGGTCAACGCCCTGTCCACCCGCGTCGAGGCGCACATCAAGCGCGGCGGCAAGCACTGGTACCAGAACTTCAACAATTCGCTGCCGGAAGACCTGGTCGAGGGTGAAAACGCCCGCGGTTCCGGCACCTCGATCAAGTTCTGGCCGGACGCGGAGATCTTCGAGTCCGTCGACTTCGACTGGGACACCATTTCCAAGCGCCTGCAGGAGATGGCTTTCCTGAACAAGGGCCTGACCATCGTGCTCAAGGACCAGCGCAAGGTCTCCGAGCAGGAACTCGAGCTGGAGGCGCTCGCCGAGGGCGGCGACACCGCCCTGCCGGTGGAGGGCGACAGCTTCGACGACGCCGCCATTGAGGCACCCAGCGAGGAGGCGGAGGCTCAGGCGGAGAAGCCGACCAAGAAGCGCGACCGCACGGTCACCTACCACTACCCGAACGGGTTGATCGACTACGTCGAGTACCTGAACAAGAACAAGACGGCGATCCACCCGTCGATCATCGCCTTGGACGCCAAGGGCGAGGGCCACGAGATCGAGATCGCGATGCAGTGGAACGCCGGCTTCAAGGAGTCGGTGCACAGCTTCGCCAACACGATCAACACCCACGAGGGCGGCACGCACGAGGAGGGGTTCCGGGCGTCGTTGACCACGCTGATGAACCGCTACGCGCGCGACAACAAGCTGCTCAAGGACAAGGACCCCAACCTCACCGGCGACGACTGCCGTGAGGGCCTGGCCGCGATCATCTCCGTGCGTGTGGCTGAGCCGCAGTTCGAGGGGCAGACCAAGACCAAGCTGGGCAACACCGAGGTCAGGTCTTTCGTGCAGCGCGCGGTCAACGAGCACCTGAACTTCTGGTTCGACGCCAACCCGGCGGAGGCCAAGGCCGTGGTCAACAAGGCCGTGGCCTCCTCCCAGGCGCGCATCGCCGCGCGTAAGGCGCGCGACCTGGTGCGGCGAAAGTCCGCCACGGACATGGGCGGGTTGCCCGGCAAGCTCGCCGACTGCCGCACCAAGGACCCAGAGCGCTCCGAGCTGTTCATCGTGGAGGGCGACTCCGCCGGCGGCTCCGCCAAGCAGGGCCGTGACTCCATGTACCAGGCCATCTTGCCGATCCGCGGCAAGATCCTGAACGTGGAGAAGGCCGGGATGGACAAGATCCTCAAGAACGCCGAGGTCCAGGCCATCATCACGGCTCTGGGCACCGGCATCCACGAGGAATTCGACATCGCCAAGCTGCGCTACCACAAGTTCGTGCTCATGGCCGACGCCGACGTCGACGGCCAGCACATCGCGACGCTGCTGCTCACCCTGGTGTTCCGTTTCATGCCGCAGCTCATCGAAGAAGGCCACGTCTACCTCGCGAACCCGCCGCTGTACAAGCTGAAGTGGTCGAAGGGCGAGCCCGGTTACGCCTACTCGGACCGGGAGCGCGACGAGCTGCTCGCGGACGGCCAGGCCGCCGGCCGCAAGATCAACACCGACGACGGCATCCAGCGCTACAAGGGCCTCGGCGAGATGAACCCGAGCGAGCTGTGGGAGACCACCCTGAACCCGGAGACCCGCATCCTGCGCCAGGTGGAGCTGCACGACGCCCAGCGCGCCGACGAGCTGTTCTCCATCCTCATGGGCGACGACGTCGCGGCCCGTCGTTCCTTCATCACCCGCAAGGCCAAGGACGTCCGCTTCCTGGACGTCTAGGCCGCCGACCCTGGTTTTCCGCGCCGCCCGTCCATGAACGGGCGGCGCGGTATCCTTGATCCCATGAAAGCCAGGGCAGTGTCCGTCGTCGTCGCCACCGGCCTGCTGGCTGCGGCGGCTCCTTTTCTCCCCGCCGCCGCAGCGCAGGAGCGGATCTCGGGCGGTGACTCGGTCGCCTCCGCCCCAGAGCTGATCGTCGGTACCGCCGGCGAACCGGAGCGCTACACCCTCGAAGTGACCGG
>CALZCR010000015.1 GCA_945631445.1 uncultured Corynebacterium sp.
GGCCGATTCTTATTTCTAAGGTGCGCAATATCATGAATTATTCCGGCCCCCGGGACCTCGCCCGGCGGTATCTCTTGCTTTTCTTCGGCCTGGCGCTGATGTCGCTGGGCATCGCCTTGTCCATCCGCAGCGACCTGGGCACCACCCCGATCTCCAGCGTCCCGGCCACCCTGAACCTGATCACCGGGTGGACGGTGGGCACGTGGCTGATCCTGCTCAATCTGTTTTTCGTCGGCCTGCAGATTCTGTTGCTGCGGCGGCGCTTCCCGCCGATCCAGCTGCTGCAGATCCCCGTGGTGCTGGTCTTCGGGCTGTTCAACGACGCCGCCCTGTGGTTGGTGCGCGACGTGGAGCCCGGAAACTATCTGCAGCAGTGGGGGCTGGTGGCCGCCGGCATCCTGGTGGTCGGCGTCGGCGTGGCCTACCAGGTCAAGGCGAAGGCCACTCCCCTGGCGGGCGAGGGGCTGATCCTGACCATCAGCAACGAGTTGATCCGGGCGTTCGGGCCGAAGAAGCCCTTCCTCTTCGGCAACGTGAAAGTCACGTTCGACACCACGCTGGTGGTGATCGCCGCGGCGCTGGGGCTGATTTTCCTGGGGAACCTGGGCGGGGTCCGCGAGGGCACCGTCGCCGCGGCGCTGCTGGTGGGCGTGGTCGCGCAGTGGACGCTACGGATTGTCGCCCCAAAGAAAACCCCCGACAACGCCGAGACGGAGATCAAAGACGAGAAGGACCCGGAGTGAGGCGTTGCCGGGCGTCGATAAGCTCCGTAGGCTGGCCTTGGTCAGGACGACCTGACCCACAGGCAGGCTCTGCGGGGACGACCCCGCGCAAGGGTTTGATCATGTCTTTCAGCGTCATCGCGCGTCTCATCTCCGGATGGGGCGCTTTTGTCATTGTCCAGTTCCTCCCGCCAGGGTTGCCCGTGTGGCCGCTGCTGATCGCGATCATCGCCGTGATCGTGGTGTGCGCCTTCGGGGTGATGGAGCAGGCCGAGCACCTGGCGCGTCGTCTCGGCGACCCCTACGGCACCCTGGTGCTGACGATCTCGATCGTGACGATCGAGGTCATCCTCATTTCCGCGGTGATGCTCGGCCCCGGCGAGCACACCACCATCGCGCGTGACTCGATCATGGCGGTGTCCATGATCATCCTCAACCTGGTGCTCGGCGCGGCGCTGCTCGTCGGCGGGCTGCGCCACAAGGAGATGACGCCGAACCATGACGGCGTTTCCGCGTATCTGGCGATGCTCATGGCCCTGGGCACCGTGGCCTTCGCCCTGCCGGCTGTCATCGGCGTCGACGGCTCCTACACCACCGCCCAGGCCGTGCCCGTCATCGTGTTGACCATCGGCTCTTATGTCTTTTTCCTGTGGCGGCAGATGGGCGCGCAGGCCGCCGACTTCCAGGAACCCGGCGTCGTCGCCGCGGCCGGCCGACCCCCGGTCGGCGAAGTCATCGCCGAGCACCGCGCCGAATTGCTCAGCCGCACCGGGCTGTTGCTGCTCATGGCCATTCCCATCGTGTTGCTCAGCCACACGATGGCGGAGCTCCTCGACGTCGGGCTCACCCGACTGGGCGCGCCCGTCGCCCTGACCGGCATCATCATCGCCGCGATCGTCTTCCTCCCGGAGACGATCACCACGCTGCGGGCCTCCTGGCTGGGCGAAATCCAGCGGGTGAGCAACCTGACCCAGGGCGCGCTGGTGTCCTCGGTGGGGTTGACGGTGCCCACGGTGCTGCTCATCGGGCTGCTGACCGGGCAGACGGTGGTCTTCGCGGAATCTCCCGCCAACCTCATGCTGCTGGCCGTCACGGCGCTGCTGTCGGCGTCGGTCGCCTCAGGCACACGGGTGGGCGCGGTCCACGGCGTCGCGCACCTCATGGTCTTCGCCATGTACGTGCTCAGCGTGTTCGTTTAACCAGGGCACAGGCATATACTGCGCGGCATGGACACAGGAGCGATGGCCTATTTACGCCGGGCACGGGCCGGACTAGACCGGCTCACCCCCGCGCAAGCCCACCGGGAACAACGAGACGGGGCGCTGCTCATCGACGTCCGCATGCCCGCCCACCGCGCCGAGCAGGGAGAGATCCCCGGCGCGATCGTCATCGACTTGACCGTGCTGCCGTGGCGGCTGGACCCGAGCTTCGATTGGCGCATCCCCGAGGCCACCGGTTGGGACAACCGCTACATCCTCGTCTGCCGGCACAGTTATTCTTCGTCGGTGGCGGCGTGGCAGCTGCGGCAGATGGGGTTGACGGGCGCGACCGACGTGATCGGCGGGTTTGAGGCCTGGGCTGCCGCCGGGCTGCCCGTGGGGTCGGGCCCGGCGGACGTGCGGGACTAACGGCGGGCGACGCCGTCGACGATGAGCATCTGGCCTAAGTTCGACAGGCTCGTGGCGGTGGCTTCCACCAGACGGGCGCCGACGCCGCGGCGGCCCTTGAGCAGGGTGGCCCGCACCAGGGTCAGCGCTTCGGCGGCGAGCACCAGGTTCGCGCCGTGGCCCAGGCCCTCGGCATGCGCGTTGCCGCGGCGGATCTTCGGGTCATCCGCCAGGTCGCTGGCATAGGCCAGCGCCGCCCCGCCGGCGACGGTGGCCGGGAGGATCGCGCGGTTGCGTAAGGCGGCCAGGCCCAGTCCGGCGGCGACCAGTCCGCCGCGCAGGGCGACGCCCACCCCGGAGGGCGCCACGTCATAGGCGTCGCGCACGGCGAGTCCGTAGCCGGCGTGCTGCGCGGCGGCGGCGACGGTCGCGGCCGCCGTGGGGTTTTCCGGGTCGGTGCGCTTGCCCGTCTGGGCGACGGTGGCGCCGGTGATCGCGCCGGCCAGCAGCGCTTTTTCCTGTGCCGGTCGGCTGGTGCGGGCGACGGTGCCCAGCAGCATCGGCAGGGTCATCGGCTGCGTCACGGACAGCACTTTTTGCCAGCCGAAGACGGTGGCCAGGGTGGTGGCGTCGTTGAGCGCCAAAAAAGCCAGGCGCTCCGGCTCGGTGCGGGCGGCGGCGATCGAGGCGATGGTCGATTCGATGCCCCGGTAGGTGCGGTCGAGGAACTCGCTGACGATGGTGTCGCCGAGCTCGGCCTGCTGCATTATTTCCTCCTGCCTGCCTTGACCACGTTCTTGGTGGTCTGCGGCGGCTTCTTGCGGGTGGTCTTCTTCGTCGTTTTCTTCGTGGTTTTCTTGGCCGTCTTCTTGGTGGTCTTCTTCGACGTCTTCTTCGAGGCCTTAGTGCCGCCGTCGGCCGCGACCTTGGCCCGGCGCTCGGAGAGCAGCTCGTTGGCGCGGGAATCGGTCATGGTCTCCGGGGTGTCGCCGCGGCGCAGGGAGGCGTTGGTCTCCCCGTCGGTGACGTACGGGCCGAAGCGGCCGTCTTTCACGCTCATCGGCTTGCCGGAGACGTCGTTGTCGCCGAGTTCCTTCAGCGGCGGCTTCGCGGCGGCGCGGCCGCGACGCTTGGGCTCCGCGTAGATGCGGCGGGCCTGCTCCAGGGTGATGGTGAAGATCTGCTCCTCCTCCGACAGTGAGCGCGAGTCGGAGCCCTTCTTCAGGTACGGGCCGTAGCGGCCGTTTTGCGCGGTGATCATCTCGCCGTCGTCCTCGCCGACTTCCCGTGGCAGGGACAGCAGCTGCAGCGCTTCTTCCAGGGTGACTTCGGCCGGGCTCATGGAGGAAAACAGCGACGCCGTCTTCGGCTTGAGCTTTTCCTCGATGTGCTGGTCGATGCGTTTTTGCTTCTGCTTTTCGGCGGTCTTGGTCTCCCAGTTCTTCTTGCGCATGCCGTCGGCCTTGCGCTGCGCGTCCTCCGCGGCGCGCTCTTCGGCGACGATCTCCAGGGCCTCCTGCTCGGCGGCGGCCTGTTCGTCGTCACGCACGATCTCGGTGACGTATGGGCCGTAGCGGCCTTCTTTGGCCACGACCATGCGCCCGTTGGCCGGGTTTTCCCCCAGCTCACGGCCGCCCTGCGGAGTGGCGAAGAGCTTTTCCGCCAACTCCAGGTCGAGCTCGTCCGGGGTGGTGGCCTCCGGGAGGTTGGCGCGCTGGTAGTCGGGCTCGCCTTCGGCGGTGGTGCCGACGACGCGCTCGATGTAGGGGCCGTAGCGGCCCACGCGCACGACGACGTCGCGGCCCTGGTCGTCCTGGAAGAGCACGAGCGAGTTGACCTTGCGGGCGTCGATGGATTCGAGGTTGCCCTCGATCATGTTCTTCAGTCCGCCCTGCTTGGCGATGGATTCCGCCATCGCGTCGGAGGCCTGCTCGTCGCCGTAGTAGAAGCCGCTCAGCCACTCGGTGCGGTCGGCGCTGCCCTCGGCGATCTCGTCGAGCTCGTCTTCCATCGAGGAGGTGAAGTCGTAGTCGACGAGCGCGGAGAAGTTGTCCTCCAGCAGGCCGACGACGGCAAAGGCCACCCAGCTGGGCACCAGCGCGTTGCCGCGCGGGTAGACATAGCCGCGGTCCTGGATGGTCTTGATGATCGACGCGTACGTCGACGGGCGCCCGATGCCCAGGTCCTCCATCTTCTTGACCAGGGAGGCTTCCGTGTAGCGGGCCGGCGGGTTGGTGGCGTGGCCGTCGGCGGTGATCTGCTCCACCTCGACGGAGTCGCCTTCCGCCAGCTGCGGCAGGCGCACGTCCGACTTGTCGGTCTTTTCACTCAAGGCACGCAAGAAACCGGGGAAGGTGATGGTGCGTCCGGTGGCGGAGAATTCCGTGTGCTCGCCGGCGGTGGTCTCGCCCTCGATGACGACCTTGAGGGAGGTGCCGCGCGCGTCGGCCATCTGGGAGGCGACGGTGCGCGCCCAGATCAGTTCGTAGAGTTTGAATTCCTCGGCGTCGAGCGCCCCATGCAGCTCACCGGGGGTGGCGAAGCGGTCGCCGGCGGGGCGCACGGCTTCGTGCGCCTCCTGCGAGTTCTTGACCTTGCGGTCGTAGCGCCGCGGGGCCTCGGCGACGAAGTTCTCGCCGTAGAGTTCGGTGGCCTGCTGGCGGGCGGCCTGCATGCCCTGGGCCGACAGCGAGGTCGAGTCCGTACGCATGTAGGTGATGTGGCCGTTTTCGTACAGGCGCTGCGCGATGCGCATCGTGCGCTCGGAGGTGTAGTGCAGGCGGCGGCCCGCCTCCTGCTGCAGCGTCGAAGTCATGAACGGCGCCTGCGGCTTGCGCGAGTACGGCTTCTGCTCGACGGAGGTCACCGTCATCGTCGCGGCGTCCAGCCCGGCGGCGAGCGCCTCGGCCGTGGGCTTATCGACGACCGCAATCGCGTCCGCGGAGCCCTTCAGCCGGCCGCGGTCGTCGAAGTCGCGGCCCTGGGCCACGCGCTTGCCGTCGACGCCGGTGAGCTTGGCCTGGAAGGTGCGCGGGTTCTCCGCGTCCGACTGTTGCTCGCCGGTGTCCAGCGTCGCCGACAGATCCCAGTACTCCGCGGAGATGAACGCCATGCGCTCGCGTTCGCGCTCCACGATGACGCGGGTGGCCACCGACTGCACGCGCCCCGCCGACAGCCGCGGCATGACCTTCTTCCACAGCACCGGGGAGACCTCGTAGCCGTAGAGCCGGTCCAGGATGCGGCGGGTCTCTTGGGCGTCGACGAGGTCGTAGTCGATCTCGCGGGTGTTGTCCGCGGCTTCGCGGATGGCGGCGGCGGTGATCTCGTTGAACACCATGCGCCGTACCGGCACCGTCGGCTTGAGCACCTCGAGCAGGTGCCAGGCGATGGCCTCGCCCTCCCGGTCCGGGTCTGTCGCCAGGAAAAGGCGGTTCGACTGCTTGAGCTTCGCCTTGAGGTCGGCGACCTTTTTCTTCTTGTCCGGGCTGACCACGTACAGGGCCTGGAAGCCGTCCTCGGTGTTGACGCCGAGACGGGCCCAGGGCTCCTTTTTGTACTTGGCCGGCACGTCCGCGGCGCCGCGCGGCAGGTCCCTGATGTGGCCGACGGAGGCTTCCACGATGTAGTCGGAACCAAGATACTCCTGGATCTTTTTGGCCTTGGTGGCCGACTCCACGATCACTAAAGTCTTGGTTCCGGATTCTGAAGATTCTGCCACTTTAGGCACTTCCCTCTCTCTACACCTGGTCGCCCTGGTTGGGTTTGGCCGCAAACTCTAGCGTAAGAGTTTTGCATCGCCAGTCACGTTACACAGTATTTGATGGCCTCCCTGCCGAAGCTCCCCACCCCTCGCCCCCGTGCGGTGGCCGAGGGCGGCGCCGTCGAGCGCCGCATGAGACCGTGTCGGGATTAGACTTGGTGAAACTATTTCACCGGAATGGGAGGGCCGCCGTGACCGAGCAGCTGACGATGTGGATCGAAGCCGTCATGACGATGCCCTTCTTCTATCCGCTCGTGGGCCTGACCGTGGCTTTCGACGCCCTGGTGCCCGCCTTTCCCAGCGAAACGGTCCTGAATCTCGCCGGCGCCTGGGCCGGCGCCCGCGGCGAGCCCGACATCACTCAAGTCATCTTGTGGGCGATCGGCGGCGCCATCATCGGCGACAACGTCTGTTATTTCTTGGGCACCAAAATGATGCGCTACGTCGACCGCTTCCCCGCCGACTCCAAGGCAGGGAACGCGCTGACCTGGGTGCGGCGCAACATGCGCAAACGCGCCGGCTCCACGATCATCGCGGCCCGCTTCGTGCCCTGGGGGCGGTGGATCGCCACGATCGTGCTCGGCTCGGTGCGCTACCCCTGGCCCGCGTTCTTCTTCTTCGACACCATCGGCGTGGTGGTGTGGGCTCTGATCAACACGATGGTCGCCTACGTCGGCGGCATGGTGCTGCAGAATGTCCCGCTGCTGGGCCTGATCGTCGGCATGGGGCTGGGCCTGTTCGTGGGCTTTCTCATTCAGAAGGCGCAGAACCGTTTCTTCGAGTGGCGCGACGAGCGCCGCGGCTTCGCGGAGGCCTAAACCAGCGACAAAACCGCCCCGGCACATGCCGGGGCGGTTGCAGCGATCAGGATGGTTCTGCGTCAGAACCGTCGATGCTTGTCTTAGAGCGGGTGAACCTGCTGAGCCTGCGGGCCCTTGGCGCCTTCGCCGACCTCGAACTCAACCTGCTGGTTCTCCTCCAGGGTGCGGAAGCCCGCGCCCTGGATCTCGGAGTAGTGGACGAAGACGTCGGCGGAGCCGTCGTCCGGAGCGATGAAGCCGAAGCCCTTTTCAGCGTTGAACCACTTAACAGTTCCAGTTGCCATGATGATGTACCTTCTCGGGATAAACTAGGTGTGGCGGTTATCGACAGATAAATCGATCCCCGGGTCGTACCGAACCACCAGACCTCCGCTGCGGCGGAAACCTGGTGCTCGCGTGTACTTCTTTTGCGAGCACCTTTTATTGAACTGCGCACAGAATCGCGACCAACACCGAGTGTGCCACGGGAGGGGAAGTGCGGCTACCATTTTCCCCTACACAATCATTTTCCCAGTTCACAGCGTCCCCCTGGGGGTAAAAACATGTCACTTGGTGACGGAATCGGCGGCGGCGACCAGCGCAATCCCCTGGGCGAGGAACTGTTGTCCGCCGCCGACCGGCGGTTCCCCGAATCCCGCCGCACCCACACCGCCACGCTGGCGCCGCGACCCGCCCGCCACGCCGACTGGCCCGAGTGGATACTGCCCGACCTGCGCGCGCACCTGCACGAGCGCGGCGTCGAGCGCCTCTACCTCCACCAGGTCGAATGCGCGGAGCACGCCTGGGCGGGCCGCGACGTGGTCGTGGCCACCGGCACGTCCTCCGGCAAATCGCTGGGCTACCAGCTGCCGATCCTCTCCCGCCTGGCGGCCGACCCGAAGGCCTGCGCGCTGTACCTGACGCCGACCAAGGCCCTGGGCTCCGACCAACTGCTCGCCGCGAGCGAGCTGACCGGCGCCGTGCCCGGCCTGGGCGGCGTCCACCCGGCCCCCTACGACGGCGACACCCCCACGGAAGCGCGCGCCGGTATCCGGGAGTCCTCGCGGCTGGTGTTCACCAACCCGGACATGCTGCACGTGTCCGTGCTCGGCCACCATCAGCGGTGGGCGCGACTGCTGCGCCGCCTGCAGTTCATCGTCGTCGACGAGTGCCACACCTACCGCGGCGTGTTCGGCGCGAACGTCGCTTTGACCCTGCGCCGCCTGCTGCGCCTGGCGGCGCATTACGGCGCGCACCCGACGATCATCTTGGCCTCGGCGACCGCGGCGGATCCGGCGGAGCACGCCTCCCGGCTGACCGGCCGCGAGGTCGTCGCCGTCACCGACGACGGCGCCCCCACCGGCGCACGCACCGTCGCGTTGTGGGAACCGGGTTTCTTGGACGGCGTCGAGGGCGAAAACGGCGCGCCCGTGCGCCGGGCCGCCACCACGGAGGCCGCCGGAGTGATGGCCACGTTCGTCGCCGAGGGCGCGCGCACCCTGACGTTCGTGCGCTCGCGGCAATCCGCGGAGACCGTCGCGATGCGCACCCGAGAAGATTTGGTCGGCATGGGCCGGCGCGACTTCGCCGGGCGCATCGCCTCCTACCGGGCCGGCTACCTCGCCGAGGACCGGCGACAGTTGGAGCGCATGCTTGACGACGGCTCCCTGCTCGGCGTCGCCACCACCAACGCCTTGGAGCTCGGCGTGGACGTCGGCGGCCTGGACGCCGTGGTCACCGCCGGTTTCCCCGGCACGGTGGCCAGCTTCTGGCAGCAGGCCGGGCGGGCCGGGCGCCGCGGCCAAGGTTCGGTGGTGGTGCTGGTCGCCCGCGACGAGCCGATGGACACCTACCTGGTCCACCACCCGGAGGCGCTGCTGGGCACACCCGTCGAGCGCAGCGTCTTCGACCCCACGAACCCGAACGTGTTGCGCGGGCACCTGTACTGCGCCGCGGTGGAGCACCCGCTGTCGGAGGCGGAGGTCGCGGACCTCGGCGCGGGCGAGGTCGCCGCAGAGCTCACCCGCGCCGGGCTGCTGCGCAAACGCCCCGCCGGGTGGTTTCCCGTGCCCCGGCCGGCGGGCGTCGACGAGCTGCCGACCCCGGAATCCGCGCACGCCTCGGTGTCGTTGCGCGGCGGCAGCGGCGCGGAGGTCATGATCGTGGACGTCTCCGACGGCCGGCTGCTGGGCACGATCGACGCCGGCCGCGCGCCTGCGCAGGTCCATCCCGGCGCGGTGTACCTGCACCAGGGGGTCAGCTACGTCGTCGAGGAGCTGGATCTGGCGGATTATGTGGCGCTGGTGCGCCCGGAGGTCCCGGAGTTCACCACCACGGCGCGCTCGGTGACCGACATCCGGGTGCTGGGCCAGCCCGGTGAAGAGGAGTTGGTCAACTACTCCCCCGGCCTGTGGGTGGCCAACATGGAGGTCGAGGTCACCGACCAGGTGGTGGGTTATGTGGTCCGGCTTGCCGACGGCAGCGTGGGCGACGTCGTCGCCTTGGACATGCCGCAGCAGCGGCTGGTGACCCGGGCGGTGGCCTACACGCTCGATCCGCTGGCGCTGGCCGCGATGGGCGTCGACGCGGCGGATATCCCCGGCGCGCTGCATGCGGCGGAGCATGCGGCGATCGGATTGTTGCCGTTGTTGGCCACCTGCGACCGGTGGGACATCGGCGGGGTATCGACGGCGTTGCACCAGGACACGGGTTTGCCGACGGTGTTCGTCTATGACGGGCACCCGGGCGGGGCAGGGTTTGCGGACGAGGGGTTCGCGCGTTTCCCGGAGTGGGTGGCGGCGACTTTTGAGGCGGTGCGTTCGTGTCCGTGTGAGGCGGGGTGTCCGTCGTGCGTGCAGTCGCCGAAGTGCGGCAACGGTAATAATCCGTTGAGCAAGGACGGTGCGGTGAAGGTGTTGGGGGCGTTGACGACGATGACGCAGGCGTCCGGCCCGCGGGTTTAAAGGGGGCCGGCCCGGGCGGTGGTGTCCCGGTTGCCGACGGTCACGGTGACGGTGACGTCGCCGGTGTCCTCGGTGCGGCAGGCGGTGACCTCCCCGTCGTTGAGCTGGGCGGTCTCGCGGGCGACGGAGCAGCCGTCTTCGCCGTAGGCGTGCGCCCAGGCGCCGGCGACGGCGGCTAAGTCCGCGGCAAGGCGGGATTGGTGGTCGTCCAGCACCGTCTGGAAGGCGGTGAGCACGACGAACAGCAGCCCCACCAGGGCGGCGATGATGCCGGCGCTGGTGACGGTGGCGTTGCCGCGGTCGTTTCTAAGCATGCTCACGGGGCGGTTTCGACGGGGACGATCGCCTGGGCGGTCATGGCGCCGAAGACGGCGGGGACTTCTGCGGTGACGGTGACCAGGCCGCCGGTCTCGCGCGCCGTGACGGTGCCCGCCGGCGGTTCGTAGGTCACGCCGATGGCGTGTGCCCGGGCCGCGGCGGCGGCCGCGTCGACGGCGGCGAGTTTGGCGGACATGGTGGCGATCGCCCCGATGATCGCGGCGGCGACGATGATGAGGCTGCTCAGCGCGAGCGCGGCCTCGACGGTCACGGAGCCGCGGTCATCCAGGCGGGTCATCAGGCCGGGGAGTTGGACAGGGCGTCGGTGATGATGCCTTCGATGGCGTCGACGACGCCGCCGCTGTTGATCACGGCGTAGAGCACCGCGGCCAGGGCGGCGGCCCCAAGAGAACCCATGGCGTATTCAATGGTGGACATGCCGCGGTCGTTGCTGGTCAGGGAGTGGATTCGAGTGTACAGGGCGATCATGGTGCAGGTCCTTTCAAGACAGGTGATGAGGGTGAGAAATGGGGTTAGAACGGTAGGAGTTCGCTGCCCAGGCCGATGACCACGGGTGCGAGCCCGAGGAGCACGAAGGCCGGGAGGAAGCAGATGGACAGGGGCAGGGCGATGAGCACGCCGGCGCGTTCGGCGACGGCCGTGGCCGAAGTTCCGGCGCCTTCGCGCAGGTCGTCGGCGATGCGTCGGCAGGCTTGCGCCAGCGCGGCTCCCGAGCGATCTGAGAGCCGGGCCAGCCGGGCGAGTTCGCCGAGGCCGTCGACGTGGGCGACGTCGGCCCACGCGCGTTGGGGCGTGACCCCCACCGCGAGCAGGGCGGCGACGTTGTGCCAGTGTCCGGCGGTGGCCTCGGTGGCTGCGGCGGCCACCGCGCGGGTGGAGGCCGCGGTGGATAAACCCGCGTCGATCAAGGCGGCGAACAAGTCGATGTCGCCGGCCAGGTGGAAGCGGTCCGGTTGCTCGGCCGGCCCGTCCCGCGGGTTTTTGGGGTTGACCCGTCCGTCGGGCGGGCCCAGGCGCAGGCGCGGCCCCGCGGCGGGCACGATAAGTGCGGCGGCGAGCAGCAGCAGGGGCAGCGCGGTCATGAGCGGGCTCCGGAGATGATGCGCTGGGACCAGAGGAAGCCGGCGCAGACCAGACCCGTGCCGGCCACCAGCAGCACCCCGCCGAGACCGCCGCCCAGCAGCAGTCCCAAGGGCGCGGCGCCCATGGCGGTGCCCATCGCCAGCCCCGCCAGGGGCAGGGCCATGAGGATCACGGCGCTGGCCTGGGGCCCGTTCAGAGAGGCGGCGGTGGCGTCGTCGTGGCTGTTGCGCGCACTCAAGCGGTCGCGGATCTGGCTGAGTAACCCGGTGAGTTTCACGCCGTGGCGCTCCGCCAGTTCCCAGAGGTGGCCCACGGAGGCGAGGTCGGGCGAGTGCTCCGCGGCGGCCGAGAAGGTGGCCGCCGGGCTGGTGCCCCAACGTGCCTGGGACGTGCCGGCGGCGATCGCCTCCGCCACCTCTTTAGGCGCGCGCTCGTCGAGCTCTGCCGCGGCGCGTGCCAGGGCTTCCGCCGGGCGGGCGCCGGCCTGCAAGTCCGCGACCAGGTGCCCGAGCCATCCGGCCAACACCTCGCGGGTGGCCCGGATCCGGCGGCGGGTGCGCAGCTCCTGCAGGTGGTGGACGAGGGTGGCGGCCAGCAGCAGCGCCGCGGCGGCGACGCTGAGGCGGTCGGCCAGCAGAAACGCCGCCATCGTCACGCCCACGACCACGGCGATGAGCGGGCCCGGCGCGGCGGTGCGCCGCGGGCGGGCCGCTCGGGCGATGCGCCCGC
>CALZCR010000016.1 GCA_945631445.1 uncultured Corynebacterium sp.
CCGGTTCTGAAGGTCAGCTACAAGGTCGAGGCCACCCGTGTCGAACAGCGCACGGACTTCGACAAGCTGATCGTCGACGTGGAGACGAAGAACTCGATGACCGCCCGCGACGCCGTGGCGTCGGCAGGCAAGACCCTCGTGGAACTGTTCGGCCTCGCACGCGAGCTGAACACCGCCGCCGAGGGCATCGAGATCGGCCCGTCCCCGCAGGAATCCGAGTACATCGCCGCATACAGCATGCCGGTCGAGGATCTGAACCTGTCGGTGCGTTCCTACAACTGCCTGAAGCGTCAGGAAATCCACACCGTCGGTGAGCTCGCCGAGTGCAGCGAATCCGACCTGCTGGACATCCGCAACTTCGGCCAGAAGTCCATCAACGAGGTCAAGATCAAGCTCGCCCAGAACGGTCTGACCCTGAAGGACGCGCCGGAGGATTTCGATCCCTCGCAGCTCGAAGGCTACGACGCCGAGACCGGTGAGTTCATTGACCCGGACGCAGACGATTCCGAGTAAAGCACCAAGCAGCTAACTCACATCAGCACACGAGGAGAACACAATGCCTACCCCGAAGAAGGGTGCCCGTCTCGGAGGCTCACCGCAGCACCAGAAGAGCATTCTGTCCAACATGACTGCGCAGCTTCTGGAGCACGGCGCGATCAAGACCACCGACGCTAAGGCCAAGGTCCTGCGTCCGTACGTGGAGAAGCTGATCACCAAGGCCAAGGCCGGCACCGTCGCCGACCGCCGCCTGGTGATGAAGCACCTGCCGCAGAAGGACGTCGTCAACTACCTGTTCGACGAGCTCGCACCGAAGTTCGAGAACCGCGCAGGCGGCTACACCCGCATCATCAAGCTGGAGAACCGCCCGGGCGACAACGCCCCGGTGTCCCAGATTTCGCTGGTGCTGGAAGAGACCGTCTCCACGGAGGCCACCCGCGCCACCCGTGCAGCGGCCTCCAAGCAGGCTGACGCCGAGGTCGACACCGACGCCACGGCTCCGGCCGAGGAAAACGTCTCCAAGCAGGACAACGAGCCGGCTGAAGACGCTTCCGAGGTCGCCACCGAGTCCGCCGAGCCCGCCGCTGAAGCCGGCGCGCCGGCCGACGAGGACGTCGAGACCGTCGAAGCAGAGGAGAAGGCCGCCGAGGCCGAGCAGGACGCCAAGGACAAGTAAGTCCCGCGGCTTCCCGCCTCCTTTTCACGCCCTGCCCCGGGTCACCCCGGAGCAGGGCGTTCACCTTTTGCGGAGGTAGCGTGGATCCCATGTCACGTCAGCGCTTCGCCGGGATCGCGCTTATCGCCGCCAGCGCGGTGGTTTTCCTCGGCCAGTTCATCGCCCTGCTGCTGTGGGACTCCTGGTACTTCTCACTGCAGTTCAACCTCGTCAGCGACCTCGGACACACGGGCTGCGCACCTGTCGCGGACGGTTTCCTCCCGCGGTTTGTCTGCAGCCCGGGGCATCTCTGGTTCAACCTGGGCCTGATCGCCGGCGGCGTGCTGCTGCTCGTGGGCGGGATGGCGCTGCGCCGGCTCGCGGGGCACAGTCTGGCCATGGCGGGAGTCGCCCTGACGGTGGCGGGGGCATTCCCTTACGACCGGTCCCCGGGGCTGCACGACGCGGCCGCGGTGGTCTACGTCGTCGCGCTGTGCGCGGCGGTGATCGCGGCGGCTGCCACCCTCCGGCACACGCGCCCCGTGTCGGCGGTGGCCTCCGTCGTGGTGCTGCTCGTGTCCGTGGGCGGGGCCGCCCTGCTGCTGTTCCACCCGGAGGGCGCACCCGGGCTGTACGGGCGCCTGGCCGTCGACGTACTCGCCGTGTGGGTCGTCTTCGTGGGCGCCGGCCAGCTGCGGCCGGGCAGGTCGAAGCCCCGGCGGGCGGATCCGGACCGCGCGGAGCGTGACGCCGCGGTGCGCCGGGCCGCTGAGCGGCTCGGCTGAGCCCGCCGGTAACCTGGCAACCATCATGAACGACGCCGATAACCTCCGCCTGCGCCTGGACCTCGCCTACGACGGCACCGACTTCCACGGCTGGGCGGCGCAAAAAGACCCGCGGCTGCGCACGGTGCAGGGGGTGCTCGAGGACGGGCTGAGCAAGATTTTGCGTACCCCGGCCCGCCTGACGGTCGCCGGCCGCACCGACGCCGGAGTGCACGCCGCCGCGCAGGTCGCGCACCTGGACGTGCCGCGGGAGAGCCTGAACCAACGCTCCATCGACGGCGACCCCTCGCGCCTGGTGCGCCGGCTGGCGCGGTTTCTGCCCGCGGACGTGCGGGTGGGCGCGGTCACCGAAGTCACGGATGACTTCGACGCCCGCTTCTCCGCGCTGCGGCGCCACTACGTCTACCGGTTGTCCACGGACCCGGCCGGAGCGTTGCCGACCCGGGTCCGCGACACCGCCGTGTGGCCGAAGCCGGTAGCTCTCGAACTGATGCAGGAGGCCGCGAACACGCTGGTCGGCCTGCACGACTTCGCGGCGTTTTGCAAGGCCCGCCCGCACGCCACCACGATCCGGGAACTGCAGCGGTTCTCGTGGCGGGACGTCTCCACGCCGCAGGAGCCGAACCTGTACGAAGCCCACGTCGTGGCCGACGCCTTCTGCTGGTCGATGGTCCGCTCCCTGGTGGGAGCCTGCCTCGTGGTGGGGGAGGGGCGGCGCGACGTCGGCCTCGTCGACGTGCTGTTGGCGCAGGATCACCGCTCCTCGATCATCCCGGTCGCGCCCGCCCGCGGGCTGAGTCTGACGGGGGTCGACTATCCCGGGGAAGAGGAGCTGGCGGCCCGGGCGGCGGTGACCCGGGATCGGCGCGGGAAGCGCTAGACTAACGACGTTCAATCGGCAGGGTCACTTGAAGCGGGGGAGTTAAACACGCATGGATGTCGCCGCAGCGGTCTGGACGGCCATCGCGTTGGTGACGGTTCCGGGCGCGGTGCTGGGCTGGATCTCCGGCCTCAAGGGCCCGTGGGCGCTGGCGGCGGCGCTGCCGCTGACCTTCAGCGTGTACGGGTTGGCGGGGTGGGCGCTCGGCGAGGCGTCGGTGCCCTTCACTTTTTCCTCGACGCTGGTCGTCTGGCTGATCATGGTCATCGTCGCGGCCATCTGGCGCCTCGGCGCCTGGAGTATAGGGCGCGGGCGTCGACGAGCGGTCCCCGTCGACGGGTCCACGGACCCGCCGGCGGCCCACCCCGCCCGCACGCGGCGGACATGGCGCACCGGCACCTTCCTGGACCCGGTGTGGGCACTGCCCGCCGCAGGCGTGGCCACCGGCGCCTGGTTATTGGTCTCCCGCAGCCTGGAGTGGCTGAAAACCGGCCCCGACGGCCTCGACACCGTTTTTCAGGGCTGGGACGTGCAATGGCACGCCAACATGGTGCGCTGGATCGCCGCCGAAGGCGTCGCGTCCCCGACCCGGATGGGCGAGCTGCGGAACCTGGAGACCGGCGACCCGCTGTATTACCCGGCGGCCTTCCACTCCGCCGCCGGGATGCTCGTGGAACTCGCCGGCGTCACCCCGATCGAGGCGGTCAACCTCACCACCATCGTGGTGCCTTCCCTCGGCCTGCCGTTGTCCGTGGCCCTGATCGCGTGGAAGATGCTCGGCAACCGTGGCTTGACCGCGCAGATCGCCGCCGGCGTCGCCGCGATCTTGGCGGTGGGCTCCCCGGTGCTGTACTGGATCGGCCAGTACGTCGGCGCCTGGCCCTACCTCGCGGCGATCTCTGTGTCCGGCGTCGTCTTGGCGTTGTTCATGCTGGTGCCGTACCGGCCGCTGGCCGCCCCCGCCGCGGCGCTGTCGTTGGCGGGGCTGACGCAGCTGCACCCTTCCGCCGCGACGATCGTGGTGCTGGGGCTCGGCCTGTGGTGGCTGCTGCATCTGCTGATCCGTCCGGCCCGCCCGGCGAGAACCCGCCGCGGGGCCGTCACCACCCGGCTCCGAGACCTGGGGCTGTTGGCCGGCTCCGGCCTGGCGGGCACGCTGTTGTTGCTGCCGCAATTGCTGTCCGGCACGGAGCAGGCGGAAGAGGTCACCGCCTGGGACGCCACCGAGGACGTCACCCGCGCCGAATCCTGGGTCAAAGCCTTCACCATGGACACCCGCCACGTCGGCGACTTCTTCACCGACGTCGACCCCACCCTGCTGCTGTGGGTCGCCGGCTTCGGCGCGGCCGCGCTGATCCTGTGGCGCCGCAACCTGTGGGCGCCCGCCTTCTACCTGTTGAGCGTGTGGCTGACCGCCCATGCGCTCCGCCCTTTCGACGTCCCCGGCGCCGGCGTCCTCGACCTGATCGGCGGGCTGCACTACGCGACGGCCCACCGGCTGGTCATGCCGGTCGCCATGTTCACCGTCGCCGCCGCCGGCGTGGGCGTCGCGGTGGCCATCCGGTTGCTGACCCTCGCCCCGATGGAACGCTTCGCCACGGCGCACGCCGGGCGCTGGCGCGTCGGGTCGGCGCTGGCCTCGGTGATCCTGGCGATCCCCGCCGGCTGGGGAGCGGCCGTCTACGTCGCCGAGACTTCCGGGCGCGGCGCAGAGTCCGCCTTCATGGCCTCCTACGACGACACGAGAATGGTCGGTCCCGCCGACCGCCGCGCCTGGGACTGGCTCGCCGAACAACCCGGCGCCTACGACGGCCTGATCGCCGGCGACGCCGCGGAAGGCATGGGGTGGATGTACGCCTACAACTCCCTGCCCTCCCTCTACCGCCACTATGAGTGGCCGCGGGTCCCCCGCGACTCCGGCACCGCGGCCATGTACTGGTATGGCCATTTGCTGGGCGAGGGCGTCCGCGACAGCGAAGACGCGGCAAACCGCATCGACCAGGCGGCGGAAAGCCTCGGCGTGAACTACTTCTACGTCTCGCCGTGGCCGTTCTGGGGATTCCAGACACCACGCTGGGAAATCACCCACGGGCTCTGGACCAGCGACGGGGTGACGCCGGTGTACAAGGACGGGTCGGTGGTCATCTTCGCGGTCGACGCCGCCTTCACCGACGAAGAACTCACGGAACTGACCGCCCCGGGGCAGTCACCGGACCCGCTGCCTGCCGACGACGAGCCCGCTGCGGTTGCCGGGACCTCGCCGCCTGCTTAAGCTGAACGTCGATCGCCGCGCGCCCACTCGGGGAGGATGAAGCGCGCGGACCGTTGCGACGCATCCGGGGGGATTGCTGTGCGGGAGAAGAACACGTCACCGACGCTGCTGCCGACCACGAAAGCGCAGGTCTCCGGGCACCGGTTTCTGCGCCGCCGCGTCGAACACGGCCTGGTGTTCGGAGACATCCGGATGATCCACGACCCGCTGGGCACCCGCTCGCGGGCGCTGCTGTTCGGGTTCATCGCTACCGTCCTCGTCGGCCTGGGCGCCGGATTGATGGCGTGGGCGAGCCCGAACCCGGATCCGGGGGAGGCGGCGGTCGTCGCCGACGACGCCGGCGGCCTGTATGTGCGTGTCGACGACCGGCTCCACCCCGTGGCCAACCTCGCGTCCGCGCGACTGATCGCGGGCGAACCCGCCGACCCGGCCTCGATCGGGGCGGAGTACCTGGCGGCCAGCCCGCACGGCAGCCCGGTGGGCATACCCGACGCCCCCAGCCTGATCGCGGAGCAGGCGCCGAGGCGGTGGTCCGCCTGCTGGGTCACCGAGGCCGGTGAGGTGGTCGTGCGCGCCGGGGCGGAGGTCACGCGGTTGGGGGAGAAAGCCGTGTTCGTGCCGACTCACGAGCGCGACTGGGTGCTCACTGCGGACGGCCGCCGGGAGTTGCCTCCCGCGGACAGTCCGGAGGGCAGGGTCTTGCGCCGCGGGCTGGGCGTCGATGCGGGGACGCCGGCCGTCGATCTGCCGGGGGAGGTGCTGGGCGCGGTGGCCGAACAACCGGCCTGGCGTCTGCCCGACCCGTTGCCCCACCTGCTGCACACCGGCTCGGAGGCGGGGACCTGGGCGCTCATCGACTCGGCTATCGCTCCGCTGACCGAGGCCCAGGCCGGGATCCTCGCCGATGCGGGCGCCCCAGAATCCGAGATCGACCGCGCCGAGCTCGCCGACTACCCCACCCATGACGGGCCGGCGCCGTCGTTGCCGCGCCTGGCGCCCGGGTGGGTGGACCCGGCGGAACGGGCGGTGTGCGCGGACGAGTCCGGCGCGGCGGCGACCGCCCCTGCGCGGCTGGGCGGGGTGGAGCTGGCCGGAGACGCGGTGGCGGATCGTTTCGAGGGCCCGACTAGCGGCGCCTTCGCGGTGGACACCGGGCACGGGCTGCAGATGATTTCCGGGGTGGGGCGACGCCACGAGGTGCCGTCGCCGGAGACGCTCACCGCGCTGGGTGCGCCGGAGCCGGCCGACGCCCCGTGGGAGATCGTGCGACTGCTGCCGGAGGGGTCCGTGTTGAGCCGGGAACTGGCGGCGCGGGCCATGTACTGAGGTGGCGCCGGGTTTTCGTGAGGCAAGGTTGAAGCCCACGATGAGCGGGGGTCCGGAGTTTTAGTTAAGGTGGTGTTTCATGAGTTTAAAGAATATGGCGTTGAACACACTGGGTGCCTTGGCAGATGGTTTGGGTTCTATCGCGCCGGGTCGCGGGCTCGATTATCAGGAAGTTCAACCGGTGGGGTGGTTTGAGCACGAGCAGGCCGTCGCGAAGCTGCGCGAGAGTTTCGCCGCCGTCCCCGCCGGCGAGCGGGTGAGGCTGGCGAAAAAGACGTCGAACCTGTTTCGCGGCCGCCAGGACTCGAACGTGCCGGGGCTGGACGTCTCCGGGTTGGGCGGGGTCATCGCGATCGACCCGGTCAACCAGACCGCCGACGTGCAGGGCATGTGCACCTACGAAGACCTCGTCGACGCCTGCCTGCCGCACGGGTTGGCGCCGTTTGTGGTGCCCCAGTTGAAGACCATCACCCTCGGCGGGGCGGTCACCGGCATGGGCGTGGAATCCACGTCGTTCCGCAACGGCCTGCCGCATGAATCCGTCCTGGAGATGGACGTGCTCACCGGCACGGGCGAGATCGTTACCGCCTCCGCGGAGCACAACGTGGATCTGTTCCGCGGTTTCCCCAACTCCTACGGCTCCCTCGGCTACGCCGTGCGCCTGAAGATCGAGCTGGAGGAGATCGCCCCGTACATGGAGCTGCGCTACGTGCGCTACCACGACCCGCAGACCTACGCGCGGGAGCTCGGCGAGATCGCCGAAACACAGGAGTACGAAGGCGTGCCGGTCCACGGCCTGGACGGGGTGGCGTTTTCCACCGACGAGCTGTACCTGATCCTGGCCACTAAGTCTGAGAAGGAGGGCCCGGTCAGCGACTACACCCGCGAACACATCTATTACCGGGCCATCCAGCACCCGGAGGGGATCAAGTACGACCGGCTCACCGTCCGCGACTACATCTGGCGCTGGGACGTCGACTGGTTCTGGTGCTCACGGGCCTTCGGGGCCCAGATCCCCGAGGTCCGTAAGCTGTGGCCGCGTAACCTGCTGCGCTCCTCCTTCTACTGGAAGTTGATCGGGATCGACCGCAAATACGACGTCGAACACAACCTGACCACCAAACGCGCGGGTGAGCCGCACCGCGAGCGCGTGGTCCAAGACATCGAGGTCACCGTGGACAAGCTCCCGGAGTGGCTAGAGTGGTTCTTCTCCGCCTGCGACATCCAGCCGATGTGGCTGTGCCCGATCCGCCTGCGCCACGACGAGGACTCGCTCGGCCAGCGCGGCGAGATCCTCGGCGAGGAATCCTCACCATGGCCGCTGTACCCGTTGACGCCGAACGCCACCTGGATCAACGTCGGATTCTGGTCCGCCGTGCCGGGCGACCACGTCAGCGAGGACGCGGAGCCGGGCGCCTTCAACAAGGTGATCGAGGCCAAGGTCCACGACCTCGGCGGGCATAAGTCGCTGTACTCCGAGGCGTTCTACACCCGCGAGCAGTTCGAGAAGCTCTACGGCGGCGACCTGCCGGAAGAACTGAAGAAAACCTACGACCCGCAGGGGCGTTTCCCGGGCCTCTACGACAAGACGGTCACCGGGGTCTAAAACGGGGCCACCGCCCCGACCATAAAATATTGACATTGTTCCACCACCCACATGACGCTGAGCCCAGCAGAAAAGGATGAGCCGAACCCATGGCTTTCACGCCGATGACCGTCGCTGAAATAATCGAGGAACTGATCGTCCCGCCCAACCCCTTCCGGTGGGAGGCCTTCGACGGCTCCGCCACGGGGCCGGAGGACGCCGAGTACCGGGTCCAGCTCACCAGCCCCGAAGGCCTGGCCTACATCGCCACCGCCCCGGGCGATGTGGGGCTGGCCCGCGCCTGGCTGACCGGCGGACTCGTGGTCGAAGGCGAGCACCTGGCCTACCCCTACGGCATCTTCGACTCGCTGCGCGATCTCTACGACCAATTCCAAGCCCCGAGCCCGGCGGCCCTGGTGCGGATCTACCGCTCGCTCGGCGCCATGGACGCGCTCAAGGTGCAGCCGGTGCCCGAGGTCGAGCGCCAAGGCTGGCTGGAGCGCACCTTGCGCGACGGGCTGACCCGCCACTCCAAAGAACGCGACGCCGACGTCATCTCCGACCATTACGACGTGGGCAACGAGTTCTACGAACTTTTCCTGGGCAAGGAAGTCACCTACACCTGCGCCTACTACCCCACGGAGGACGCCACCTTAGACGAAGCGCAGGAAAACAAGTACCGCCTCGTCTTCGAGAAACTCCGCCTCACAGAAGGCGACACGCACCTGGACATCGGCTGCGGCTGGGGCGGCCTGGTGCGCTACGCGGCGCGCCGCGGCGTGAAATCACTGGGCGTGACCTTGTCGAAGGAACAGGCGGACTGGGCGCAGGAGCGCATCAAGGAAGAAGGCCTGCAAGACCTCGCCGAGGTGCGTTTCCTGGACTACCGCGACGTCGAGGAAACAGACTTCGACGGCATCTCTTCCATCGGCCTGCTGGAGCACATCGGGGTGGACAACTACGCCGCCTACTTCGACTTCCTCTCCGACAAACTGCGCCCAGGCGGGCTGATGCTCAACCACTGCATCACCTACCCGGACAACCACAAGACCAAAAAGGGCGGCTTCATCGACCGCTACATCTTCCCCGACGGCGAATTGACCGGCTCCGGCACCGTCATCCGGGAAATGCAGGACAACGGATTCGAGGTGCTGCACGCGGAGAACCTGCGCTTCGACTACGCCCGCACCCTGCGCGACTGGTGCCTGAACCTCAAGGACAACTGGGAAGAAGCCGTCGAACTCGTCGGGGAGAGCACCGCCCGGCTGTGGGGCATGTACATGGCCGGCTCCCAATGGGGCTTCGAACACGACGTCGTCCAACTGCACCAAGTGCTGGGCGTCAAGCTCGCAGACGACAAGTCCCGCGCCGGGGTGCCGGAGCGGCGCTGGTGGAACGACTCCCCCTGGGGACTGACGGACAACTAGCGCCGCCGGGAACTATCGCGGTCCCGGGGACGTTAGCCCGGCATGACGACGTTGACTATGCGGCAGATGGTGACGGGGCGGCTCGAAAGTTTCGAAACCCGCCGTGCCCGGGCGAAACGGCAGGCCCGTTTCGGTTGGCTGATCGCCCCGGCCACGCTGGTGGCCGGATGGGTGGTCCTGCTCATCGGGATCGTCACCATCCCGTTGCCCGGGCAGGGGTGGCTGACGACTTTTCTGGGCGTGGGCATCCTCTCCCTCGAAGCCGTCTGGGCCCGTACCCTGCTCACCTGGGGTGTGCGGGCCTACGACGGCTTCTTCGCCTGGTACCGGAGCCGGCCCAAGAAGCTGCGGTGGTCGCTGATCACCGCCCTTATCTTCGCCGTCTGGGTCACGTTCCTGGCGCTGGCCTGGGCGGGTTGGGCGCTCGGCGGTCTGGAGTTCCTTACCCCGGTCTTTCACGGCTGGCTGGGTTGGCAGCGGCCTTAACCACGCCGCAAGCCCATCCCGCACACCGCGGCCACCGCCACCGCCATGAGCGCGGCCAGCACCCACCCGGCGCGCGCCGGCGCCGGGTCGTGCTCCTGCGACGCGGCGGTGATCTGCACCTCCCGGGGCGCGCGTTCGTATTTCGCCGACACATGGGTGAGCGTTTCATAAGGCAGCACGAGGCCCCCGGCCGGCCGCGCCGCCTGAATCACCCGGTCACGCAGCACGGCGGCGGAATCCTCCGGGTACCGCTGCGCGAGCAACGCCACCGTCCCGGAAACGACCGGGGCGGCGAAGCTGCTGCCCTCGAACGCCGTGACCGAACCGCGCACCGGGTCCGCCCCGGCGGGCCGGGTCCCCGTCGCCCACCCGCTGCCCGCCGCGGCCAACGACACCGGGGCCGTGCCCGGCGCAGACAGTTCCACGACCCCGGGCGGCGTCGGCACCGAATAGTCCGCCATGCGGTGGGCGTCGGCGCGGGCGCCCACGGCGAGCACGGTGGGCGCGTGCGCGGGGTAGACGGCGTCGCCGGGCAGGCAGGACTCGGAGGCGTTGCCGGCGGCCGCGACGACGACCGCGCCTTCGTCTTCGGCGCGGGCCAGGGCGTCGTCGAGTCCGGATGTGTCCAGGTGTTCGGTGAGGTGGGCGGGCACGCAGGCGACGACGGAGACGTTGATGACGTCGGCGCCGTGGTGCACGGCGGCGTGGATGGCGTCGGCGAGGGAGGCCAGCGTGCCGGCGCCGTCGTCGTCGCTGCGGTAGTGGGCGCTGGTTTGTCGGACGCTGATGATTTCTGCGTCCGGGGCCACTCCGAGGTGGCGGCTGGCGATGAGTCCGGCGACGGCGGTGCCGTGGCCGTCGCAGTCGAAGACCGCGTCGGGGGCGTCGGGGGCGACGAAGTCGCCGCCGTGGTGGACGGTGCGCAGTTGTTCGTGGTCGGTGACCCCGGTGTCGATGACCGCGACTTTGACGCCGGCGCCGGTGGCGATGCGGTGGGTGCGCCCGCGGCGCTCGGCGGCCTCGTCGTCGAGTTCCGGGGCGTCGCCGCCGACGGGGACGGTGCAGGCCACGTCGGGTCCCTGGGCGAGGGCGGCCGGGGCGGCGAGTATGCCCGCGCCGAGGGCACAGGTCAGGAGGCCGGCCGCCCACGCCGTTGTCGTCGGCGTGGTCATCCCAGCCCCCGGATCACGCCGAACAGCCCGGTGACGTGCACCGCGAGCGGCAGGCAGGCCAGCACCGCGAGAAATTCCGCGCGTTCCCACCAGGCCATCGTGGTCGGTTCCAATTCGCGCACCCGCGGTGCCCAGAGCACGGCGGTCAGCGCGGCGAGGGCGACTGCGGCGGCCAGGGCGACCGTCGCGGGGTGCTGCTCGCCGCGCACCGCGGCCAAGGCGACCCCGGCACAGGCGCTGAGCCCGATCACCGCCAGCGACCACCCCGGCGCGGGGGACCGGTGCCGGGCGGCGTGCATCAGCACGGCGCCGGCGACCGTCACGCAGAGCAGTTGGGGCCACAGGCCGCCGTGCCATCCGGTCAGGAGGGCGGCGGGAACGGTGACCAGGGCGGCGCCCACGGCCATGCCGTCGGTCAGGCGCCCGGCGCGCCGGGCGCGGTGTTGGACGTCGGGTTGGGCGGCGTCGGAGATGGTGAGGTCTTGTCCGGCGGTGGGCAGGGCAGGGACGTGTAGTCCGGCGGCTTTGGCGGCGACGCCGGGGCCGAAGGAGACCAGCGCGAGGCAGCCGAGCAGCACGGCGGCGGCGGGGGCGGCGGCGGAGGGCAGCCAGTCCAGCAGGTCGCCGGCGGCGCCGAGCAGCAGCAGGAGTGCGGCGGTCAGGACGGCGGCCAGGGCCCGGGTTCCCACGGCGCGGAGGGCTGCCAGATCGGAAGAGCGTCGTGGAGGGAAAGAGTGTGGCAGCTCGTGTAGATCTCGGTGGTCGCCGTATCATTAAAAATTGGGGGGGGGGGG
>CALZCR010000017.1 GCA_945631445.1 uncultured Corynebacterium sp.
GTCCGACCAGGAGGATGTAGTAGCCGTCGCGGTCGAAGCGGTTGGCCTCGCGGTGGACCTTGGTCACCAGCGGGCAGGAGGCGTCGATGGTCTGCAAATTGCGGGAGTCCGCGAGCTCGCCGACCGCCGGGGACACTCCGTGGGCGGAGAAAACCAGGTGGGCGCCCTCCGGAACCTCGTCGGCCTCGTCGACGAAGATCACTCCCCGCTTGGCCAGGGAATCGACGACATACTTGTTGTGGACGATTTCTTTACGAACATACACAGGCGCACCGTAATCCTCGATGGCCTTCTCAACGGTCTCGACTGCGCGATCCACGCCGGCACAATACCCTCGTGGCGCCGCCAGGAGAACCTTCTTATCCGCATCAGTCATGGAACCCAGCGTATCGAAGAGCAGTCCAAAAGAATAGACTGGACGGACCTGCCGCAGAATTTTCCACGACTTACATCGATTTTATTATCACTGCGCGCTCACACTAGAGAGGTGGACCACACGTGACGAACGGCACCAAGCCACCGGCCAGCACCGCCGAGTCCCCCTGGCCCGTGGCCCGGGTCAACGACACGGTCAAGGGCTGGATCGAAAGGCTGGGGTGGCTCTGGGTGGAAGGACAGCTCACCCAGGTCAACATGAAACCCAACTGGAAGCTGAGCTACCTCACCCTCCGGGACCCGGAGAAGGAGGCCTCTGTCCAACTCACGTGCTCCACGCAGCTGCTGCGTAACGCCCCCACCCCGATCAAAGACGGCGACCGGGTCGTCGTGCACGGCAAACCCGCTTTCTACGCCGGCCGCGGCTCCTTTTCCCTCTGGGTCACCGAGATCCGCCACGTCGGCGTGGGCGAGCTGCTGGCCCGCGTGGAGATGCTGCGCAAACAACTCGCCGCGGAAGGGCTTTTCGACCTCGCGCGCAAGCGCCCGCTGCCCTACCTGCCGAACCGCATCGGCCTGATCACCGGCCGCGGTTCGGCCGCCGAACGCGACGTGTTGTCGGTGGCCCAGTCCCGGTGGCCGGAAGTGGACTTCCGCGTCATCAACACCGCGGTGCAAGGCGCCAACGCCGTCACCGAAGTCATCGCGGCGCTGCAGCAGCTCGACGCCGACCCGGCGGTCGACGTCATCATCATCGCCCGCGGCGGCGGCTCCGTCGAGGACTTGCTGCCCTTCTCCGAGGAGGCGCTGCAGCGCGCCGTGGCCGCCGCCGGCACCCCGGTGGTCTCCGCTATCGGCCACGAGCCCGACAGTCCGGTGCTGGACAACGTCGCCGACCTGCGTGCGGCCACCCCGACGGACGCCGCCAAGCGGGTCGTGCCCGACGCCGCCCAGGAACGCGCCTTCCTCGACGAGGCCCGCTCGCGGATGTCCGCCGCGCTGCGCGGCTGGGTGCAACGCGAACAGCGCGGCCTGGCGCAGATCCGCTCGCGGCCGGTGCTGGCGGACCCGATGAACCCGATCACCCGCCGCCGCGAAGAGTTGGAGCGGGCGGTCGGCTCCATCCGCCGCGACGTACGCTATCTGCTCAGCGGCGAGCAGTCCACGATCGCGGGCCTGCGCGGGCAGATTTCGGCGCTTGGCCCGTCGGCCACCCTCGCCCGCGGCTACTCCGTGGTGCAGGTCGTCCCGCGCGACGGCGGCGACCCGGAGGTGGTCATGAGCATCGGGCAGGCCCCGCCCGGCTCGCAACTGCGCATCCGCGTCGCCGACGGCTCCATCACCGCCGCCGGCATGTCGGCCACCCAGGCCGACTGACCCTCACTGACACCCACGCACACACCACGAATTGAGAGAATCACCGCATGAGCGACAATGTTTTCGGCGACGGCCAGGTCAACGACTCCGCCTTCACCCCCGTCGAGCAGCTGAGCTACGAAGCTGCCCGCGATGAACTGATCGAGATCGTCAAGATCCTCGAACTGGGCCAAATGGGACTGGACGAGTCCTTGAAGTACTGGGAGCGCGGCGAAGCCCTGGCCAAACGCTGCGAAGATCACCTGGCCGGCGCCGCCCGCCGCGTCGAGCAGGCCATATCCGGCTCCGACGGCGACGCTGACCGGCAAAACTAGAAAGTGGCCGGCCGTCAGCGCACCTCCGGCAGCCCCAGGTTCTCCCGCAAGGTGGAGCCGACGTAATCCTCGGGGTACACCCCCCGGTCTTGCAGACGCGGCACCAACTCGTTGACCACGTCGTCCAAGCCGGTGGGGATCAGCCAGGGCGCGACGCAAAACCCGTCGACCGCACCGGTGTCCGCGTACTCGGTCATCTGCTCGGCCACGGCGTCGTAGGAACCGGCCACCGGGTTCTGCCGCCCCACGAGCTCGCTGGTGGCCAGGTCACGGATGGACCAGTTCTTCGCCTCCGCCTCTTCGCGCCATTTCGCCACCTTCTTCCGCACCCCGGAGGCCTGGAAGGCCACGCCGCGGGAGCCGTCGGTCTCCTCGACGACCGGATCGATCTCCGGCAACGGCCCGTCCGGATCATAGGCGCTTAAGTCGGTGCCCCAGAACTGCTCCAGGAAGGCGATCGCCTGCTGCGGGCCGACCTGCAGTCGACGCACCTCCTGGCGCTTTTCCTCGGCTTCCTGGGCGGTGGGCGCCAAAATGAACTCCACCACCGGGGTGATCTTGACGTCGTTGGCGGGGCGGCCGAACTTCCGGGTGCGCTCGACGATGTCCGCCCGGAACTCTTGCGCCGCCGGCAGGTTCGGGAGGACCGTGAAGATCACGTCGCAGTTCTTCGCCGCGAAATCCCGGCCGGACGGCGACATCCCCGCCTGGAACAGCACGGGCCGGCCCTGCGGGCTGACGGGCAGCTGCGGCTGATGGTCGATGGAATAGTGCTTGCCCACGTGCTCGACGCCGCGGCCCGCCCAGATGTCCTTGGCCACGTCGAGGAAACGCTCGGCGTGCTCATAGCGGTCCGCGTGGTCCAGGTAGCCGCCGCGGCGGAAGTTCGCCCCGGTCCAGGCGTTGTCGGTGGTGACCACGTTCCACGCCGCCCGCCCCTCGGAGAGCAGGTCCAGCGACTGCAGTCGCCGCGCCAGTTCCACGGGGTCGTTGAAAGTGCTGTTCTGGGTGGCCACCAGGCCGAGGTTCTCCGTGACCGCGGCCAAAGAGGCCAGCATCGACTGATTGTCGGGCCGGCCGGCGACGTCGAGCTCGAAGACCTTGCCGTTCTGCTCCCGCATGCGCAGGCCCTCGGCGAGGAAGAAGGCCGCGAACTTGCCGCGCTCCGCAGTCTGGGCGATGCGGCGGAAGGACTCGAACTCGATCTGCGAGCCGGACTCCGGGGACTTCCAGATCGTGCCGGTGTTCACGCCCTGGAAAAACGCGTTGAACTGGATCTGGCCGGTGGGGGTGAATTCAGTGCTGCTCATGGGTACTCCTTTGACGATCCCGTGGGTTAATCCTGCTGGGTGACGGCGTAACGGCTGACCGGGCGGGTAAGGCCGAGCAGGTCGCGGAAAGTGCCGTCGATGGGGCCGTCGGCCAGGGGCGTCCGGGCGCGCAGCGCCGGCAGCACCTCCGTGGCCAGGGCGGCGGCGTCCACGTCGAACACCGCGGGACGCAGCCGCACGCCGTCGGCGACCGCCAGGACGGCGGCGAGATCATCGACGACCTCGGCGGCGGCGCCGGAGGCCAAAGCGCCCGGCGCCCACTCCTGCCGCTCGTTGAGCTGCGCCAACCGCACGTCCGCGGGCACCCCCAAATGGTCGACGGCGACGGCCACCTCCGCCAGCACGGCGCCGAAGCCTTCCGCCCGGGCGTCTCGCACCGCCTCCACCAACTCCGGCACGGACTCCGCCCGCACCTGGACCACGTCGACGTCGGCCGCCGGGTCCACCAGCTCGCGCGGGGCGATGACCGGCACCTGCCCCTGCGGGGTACGCGGGGCGATCGCCGCGGACTTCACGGAGTAATGCTCCCCCACGAAATCAATGTGGTGGATCTTCTCCGCGTCAATGAACCGGCCGGTGGCCACGTCCCGGATCTCCGCGTCATCCTCCCAACTGTCCCACAACCGGCGGCTGACCTCGACGGCGTCGGCGACCTCCTGCCGCACCCGCCGCCGATCCGGCACCTCCCGTCCGAACGCCGCGGTCTCAGTCAGCGCATCGGCGCCACGGACCAGCCACCCGGCGCGGCCGAGCGAATTCTGGTCCAGGGTCATCAGCTGCATCGCCAGGTGAAAAGGTTCCGTGAGAACGGTGTCGGCCTCCGCGATGAGCACCGTGCGCCGGGTCACCGGGGCTAGGAAAGCGGCGGCGTGGGTGGCGGCCAGGTTGACCGGGTGCGCTTCCGTGCGGGCGTCCAACGCCCGGTCGGCGAGGACCAAGGCGTGGAAGCCGGCGATCTCTGCGGCGCGGGCGCGCCGGGCCAACCGGGCGCCTGAGTATGCCTCGCGCGCCGTGGCGCCTGTCCAGGCGGCGGCGGCCGGATGTGCGCCCTCGCCGTCGAGGTCTAAGGCGATGAACGGGCGGTGGGTCGTCATGGGAAATCATTCCTTTGCTGTTGCGGGGTAGCAGGACGTTCGGTGATGCGGGGTGAGGTCAGTTTTCGCCGTAGCTCTCCAGGCTCTCGGTGTGGGTCTGCTCCAGGGCCTCTTCGCCCAGTTCCCAGCGTTCGAGCACCTCCTGGTAGGTGCCTTCGTCGATGAGCTCGTTCAGCGCCGCGGTGACGGCCGGCGCCAGGCCGGAGCCGCGGCCCATGGCGGTGCCCACCAGGGTTTCCTGCGGCCAGCCCGCCGATACCTGACCGGCGACCTCGACGTCGTCACGGGTGTTCGCCAGGTAGGACGCGCCCGGCAGGTGGTTGAAGAAAGCGTCCAGGCGGTCGGCGACCAGCGCCATCGTCATGTCGTTTTCGTTGACGTAGTGGTAAATTTCCGCCGGCTCCTTGCCTTCGGCGATGAGCGCGTCGTTCCATTCCCCGAGCACCCGATCCTGGTTGGTGCCGGCGGCCGCGGCAATCCGCAGCCCCGAGATGTCTTCCGCCTCCTCGATGTGCAGGCCGCTGCCTGCCTGGGCGATGAAGCCCAGGTAGGCGGCGCGGTAGGGGGTGAAGTCAAACTTTTCCAGGCGGGCGTCGGTGACGGCGATGTTGCCGTGCATGGCCTCGAACTCGCCGGCCTCCACCTTCAGCGCCCAGTTGTCCCAGCTGGTCAGCTCCAACGAGAGTTCCAGGCCGAGTTTGTCGGCCAGCAGCTGGGCGATGTCGACTTCCGAACCGATCTGGGTGGTGTTGTCCGTGGCGGTCATCACCAACGGCGGGGCGCCGTGGACGAGTGTGCCCACGGTCAGTAGCCCGTCCTCGCTGATCGACTCGGGGACGAGCGCAGCGATCTCCGGGTTGACCTCCGAACGCACGCGGTCTTGATCCGGGGTGAGGTTCAGGCCGGTGTCGGCGACGGCGGTGAGGTTGACGGGGTCCGCGCAGGCGCCCAGGCCCAGCGCCGCCGCTAAGACGACGGCGACGGCTGCGCGGCGCGTGCCGGTGCGAGTGGTGCGGGACGACGATCTCATTGCTCCTCCGTGGCTCCGACGTCGCGGATCTTGGATAAAAAGTCTTGTGTGCGGGGGTGTTGCGGGTCGGTGAACAGTTGCTCGGGCGCGCCCTGCTCGACGATGACTCCGTCGTCCATGAACACCACGGTGTCGGCGACGGTGCGGGCGAAGCCCATCTCGTGGGTGACCACGACCAGGGTCGTGCCGGATTCGGCGAGGTCGCGGATCACGGCGAGCACTTCGTCGACCAGCTCCGGGTCCAACGCCGAGGTCGGCTCGTCGAAGAGCACCACCTTCGGGTTCAGCGCGAGCGCGCGGGCGATCGCCACACGCTGCTGCTGGCCCCCGGAGAGCTGGCGAGGGTAGGCGTCCTCCTTACCGGACAGTCCCACCCGGGCAAGCAGGGCGCGGGCCCGTTCCTTGGCCTCGGGCAGCGGCATGCCCAGTGCCCGGACCGGGGCTTCGGTGATGTTGCGCAGTGCGGTCATGTGCCCGAAGAGGTTGAAGTTCTGGAAGACCATGCCCACCCCGGTGCGCTGGCGCAAAATCTCGGATTCATGCAGTTCGTGGAGAACCTCCGGGTTGTCCGGATCCTGCCGGAACCCCATGATCTCATCGTCGACGCGCACCATTCCGGCGTCGATGGACTCCAAGTTGTTGATGGTGCGCAGCAGCGTGGATTTGCCCGAACCGGAGGGGCCGATGATGACGGTCACCTCCCCCGGCTCCACGGTCAGAGACACGCCGTGCAGCACCTCGGTCTCACCGAAGGATTTACGGATGTCGGTCAGCTCCACCCGGCCTTGGGCGGTGGTGGCGGCAGTGTCAGTCACAGCGATCCCTCCTGCGGGCGAGTGGTGTTTTCGGCGCGCGCCGGACCGGAGATCGGGCCACCGGCGGCCGCCGGGCGGCGGCGGAATTTCGCGCGCAGGCGCTCCCACGGGGTCGGCGGGACCTCGCGGACCGCGCCCTTGGAAAAGTGGCGCTCCACGTAGTACTGGGCGATAGACAGTGCAGAAGTGATGACCACGTACCAGACCGTGGCCACCAGCAGCATCGGCAACACTTCCTGCGTGCGGGCGTAGATGACCTGCACGGTCAGGAAGAGTTCCTGATAGGCCAACACGTAGACGATGGCGGTGCCCTTGACCAGGGAGATGATTTCGTTGAACGACGCCGGCAGCGCAGCGCGCATGGCCTGCGGGAAGACGATGCGCAGGGTGCGATCGCGCGCCGGGATGCCCAGCGCGGAGGCGGCCTCCAGCTGGCCCTGGTCCACCGAGAGGATGCCGCCGCGGATGATCTCGGCGGCGTAGGCGGCCTGGTGCAGTCCAAGGCCGAGGATGGCGGCCAGGAACGGGGTGACGACCTGGTTGGTCTCGACGCTGAAAAAGGTGACGTCGGTGAAGGGGACGCCGAGTTCAAGGCGTTCGTACAGGTAGCCGACGTTGTACCAGAGCAGCAGCTGCACCAATAAGGGGGTGGAGCGGAAGATCCAGGAGAACGTCCAGGACACTCCCGAGATCAACGGGGAGCTGGACAGGCGCATGACGGCGAGCACGGCGCCCAGCCCGAAGCCGATGGCCCCGGCGATGACGGTGAGCTTCAGGGTCTCGAAGAGGCCGGCGAGGATGGATTCCGCGAAGATCCAGGAAGCCACGACGTCCCAGCCCCAGCGGGGGTTGGTCGCGAACGACCAGAACACCGCGGCGACGAAGACGACGACGAAGCCTGCGCCGACCCATCGGCCGGGCCGGCGCACGGGTCTGATCCGGAAATCAGTGATGGAGCGGTGCGTGCGGGGTACGGCGCCGCTGAGGCGGGAAACCATGGGTACCAGCTTTCTACTTGATGGTGCATATGTCTCGTTCAGCAGAACGAAACAATCTTTAGACAGGTTAGTCTATCTTTTCTAGACTGCACTGTTTGGGTGGTGCTAACCTGGTTGTCAGCTTCAACCGCACAACCATTGCCCTGCAGGAAGTCGCACGGGGAAAGAGAGAATAAAAATGTCTGGAACACCCGCCCGCCTCCTCATCGTCGGCGGCGGCCCCCGTGCCGCCGGGATCCTGGAACGCATCCAGGCCAACGTGGGGTTGCTGGCCGGCTCCCGACTGGACATCGACGTCGCCGACCCGCACGTGCCCGGCGCCGGCCGAATCTGGCGGCCCGACCAAAGCCCCATGCTGCTGATGAACTCGCACGCCGAAGACGTCAGCGTGTTCACCGACGATTCCGTCGAGTGCGCCGGCCCCGCCCGCCCGGGCCCGGACCTGCACCAATGGGCCCGGTCCGTCAGCACCGGGGAGATCACCCTGCCGGACGTCGACGACGACCTACGCAAAGAAATAGCCGGGCTCCAACCGAAGTCCTTCGCTTCCCGACGCCTGCTCTCGCAGTACCTGAGCTGGTTTTACGCCACCACCGTCACCGGCTTCCCGGACTCTGTCACCGTCACCCCGCACACTCAGCTGGTCACCTCCGTCACCCCGGACGGGCGGGGCTACCGCGCGGAACTCGCCGACGGCACCGTGCTCGACGCCGACGCCGTGGTCCTCTCGCTCGGGCACACAGACGCCGCCGACAGCCCCCGGGCCAGCGCGCTGAGCGACTTCGCCGAACGTCACCGGCTGTTCTATTCTCCGCCGGCCCAGTCGCATGAACTGGACCTCTCCCCCGCCGGGGCCGGAGAGGACGTGCTGATCTCCGGCATGGGGCTGGCGTTCATCGACGTCATGTCCCAGCTCAGTGAAGGGCGCGGCGGCGTCTTCCACCCGGACCCGCGCCCGGGTGATCCGGATCGGCTGCGCTATCAGCCTTCCGGGCAGGAACCGCGGATGTGGGTGGGCTCCCGCCGCGGGGTGCCCTACCACTCCAAGATCACCGCTGAGCTGCGCGGGGAGTTTTCGCCCGCGATGACTTTCCTGACCCGCGACTACGTGGACGGCCTGCCTGGAGCCATCAACTTCCGCCGCGACCTGCTGCCGGTGATCACGGCGGAATGCGAGTACTTCGTCTACCGCGAAATCCTCACCGGCCATCCCGAGTGGTCCGCGATGGACTGGGCTGAGTTCGCACCCCGTTTCCGTGCCGCGGTGACCGCGGGCGTCGACCGTTCAGACCTGCTCGCCGAGGCGGTGCCGGACCCCCGGCTCCATCTGGACCTGGCCCGGCTGGACAAGCCTTTCGCCGGCGAGATCTTCGCCACCCTCGCCGACGTCGAGGCGGCGCTCCTCGACTACGTCTCCGAAGACCTGCGCCTGGCCACCTCCGAAGACCACTCCGAGAAGCAGGCGCTGTTCCTGGCGATCCTGCACGTGCACATGCAGTTGGCGCGCATCGTGCCCCTCGAGAGGCTGGACGTCGACTCCCGGCAGGACTTCCCCGACCGGTGGCAGTCCTTCTTCAGCCTGCTCGACTCCGGCCCGCCGCCGCACCGGCTCCACCAGCTGCTCGCGCTGCACCGCGCCGGTCTGTTGCGGTTTCTGGGCCCCGGGGTGACGGTCACCGCGGACCCCGCTGCGGGGACGTTCACCGCCGTCAGCGCCCACTCGCCGCTGCGGGTCTCCGCCCGTAACTACATCGACGCCTTCTTGCCGCCCCAGGTCGTCGAAGGCACCGCCAATCCGCTGATCGCGCAGTTAATCGACGACGGGGTGGCGCGCGAAGAACGCGTGGTCTCCGCCGACGGCGACACTGGCACCGGACGCCTGAGCATCGACGCCCGGTATCACTTGCTGCGTCCGGGCGGCGACGCGCACGAAAGGATCTGGGCGGCGGGGCCGACCAGCTCCGAAATTCCGCTGGGCGCCTTTTCCCGACCGCACACCAACGCCGCGCCCTTCCAGCGCAACGACGCCATGGCCCGCGACATCCTGCGCTCTGTGCGCCCAGGCACGGCCGGCGCCACACGGGACCGTCCGGTGCGGATCGCCGCCGGGGTCTGCCGCTGAGGGTGCGACTACTCGACGACGACCTCGTCGGCGTCGAGGGCCGCGGTCATCAGCTCGCGGAACTCTTCCTCGGCGGCGGCGCCGCTGACCAGCAGGCGGGTGTCCCCGGTGTCCGCGGCCCACAGGTCGCGCACCTCACCTTCCTCGGAAGAGTAGATTCGCACCTCCTGGCCGGCGATACTTTCCGTGCGTTCGAGCCCGCGGGGATCCGAGTCGACGCCGCGCACGGCGTCCTCGAGTTCCACGCCCGTCTGAGTCAGCTGGAGGTAGCCTTCGTCGTCCGTGACCCAGCCGACCACGGTGGCCGGCTCGTCGGCGACCTGGGTGCGGCGAGCGGAGTTGGTGACCCACCCGTCGGGGTCCTCGGGCCTGACCAGCGGGAAGTCTGCGGCACGGGCCTCTAAGCCCAGGAACGCTTCCGCGTCCACTTCCTGCACCGGGCCACCTTCTGGGGCGCCGGGACTATACGTGCACAAACCGGTGGGAAGGACGATGAGAAACATGAGCACCACGATGATGCCCATGGAAATGCCCATGTCCTTGCCACCCTGGAAGATCCGGGGTCTCTTCTCTGCAGCCACGGGACAAGTATGGCATGCACCCGATCAGGGGCGGGAATCGGCGAGCGGCCCGGGCGCGGGTGGGGCCTTCCCGGCCGACCACCCCTGCATTCGGGCACCCCGCCTGCCGGTCAATCATCATACCTGTGCGGTTTTCCCCACCTTCGGGTGGCTATGCGATGCGGTTTACCGAACAGAAGTGTCACAATAGACGAAGGCTTGGTTGGAGGAAACCACCCTCGCCATCAATACACCGCAGCACGTGCCAGGAGGCCACACATGAGTGACAGAAATATTCAGGTTCCGGACAGAAACCTCGCGATGGAACTCGTCCGAGTCACTGAGGCCGCGGCGCTCGCCTCCGGCCGCTGGGTCGGCCGCGGCAAGAAAAACGAGGGCGACGGCGCCGCCGTCGACGCCATGCGCCAGATGATCAACTCCGTCAACATGAACGGCGTCGTGGTCATTGGTGAAGGTGAAAAAGACGAGGCGCCGATGCTCTACAACGGCGAAGAGGTCGGCACCGGCGACGGCGCCGAGGTAGACATCGCCGTCGACCCGGTCGACGGCACCACCCTGATGGCAGAGGGCCGGCCGAACGCGATCTCGGTGATCGCCGCCGCCGAACGCGGCTCCATGTACGACCCCTCGGCCGTGTTCTACATGAACAAGCTCGCCGTCGGTCCCGAAGCCGCCGGACTGGTCGACATCCAGGCTCCCGTGGCCCACAACATCCAGGTCGTGGCCAAAGCCAAGGGAATTGACACCGACGAGGTCATCGTCGTGGTCCTCGACCGCCCCCGCCACACCGACCTGATCCGCGACATCCGCGAGGCCGGAGCCAAGGTCCGTCTGATCTCCGACGGCGACGTCGCCGGCGCCGTCGCGGCCGCTCAATCCTCCTCCGCCAACTCCGTCGACCTCATGATGGGCATCGGCGGCACCCCGGAGGGCATCATCACCGCCTGCGCCATGAAGGCCATGGGCGGCGAGATCCAGGGCGTCCTGGCCCCCGTCGACGACGCCGAGGCCGCCCGCGCCCGCGACGCCGGCCACGAGCTGGACCGCGTGCTGCTCACCAACGACCTCGTCAACTCCGACAACACCTACTTCGCGGCGACCGGCCTGACCAACGGCGACATGCTGCGCGGCGTCTCCTACCGCGCCAGCGGCGCCACCACGCGTTCGCTGGTGATGCGCTCGAAGTCCGGCACCATCCGTCACATCGAGTCGCGCCACGAGCTGTCCAAGCTGCAGGAGTACTCGGCCATCGACTACTCTCCGCCGACCAAATAACAAACCCCGCCCCTCCCTCGGGTACCCCCGCCCCGGTTCGCCCGAACGGGGGTAGGCCATACTTGGAGGAGAGGATGTTTGGCCCTCACGGCCGGGGAGACACCGGCCGCTCATTTCACGACAGTCCCCAACTGATGAAGGTGGTTTAACAGATGACTGATCAGGAATTCCGCATCGAACATGACACTATGGGTGAGGTCAAAGTTCCGGCCGACGCCCTGTGGCGCGCGCAGACGCAGCGCGCTGTGGACAACTTCCCGATCTCCGGCCGCGGCCTCGAGGCCGCCCAGATCCGTGCCCTCGGCCTGTTGAAGGCGGCCTGTGCGCAGGTCAACAAGGACTCCGGCGCCCTGGACGCGGAGCAGGCGGACGCCATCGTGGCCGCCGGCAAGGAGATCGGCGAAGGCACCTACGACGCCGAATTCCCGATCGACGTCTTCCAGACCGGCTCCGGCACTTCGTCGAACATGAACACCAACGAGGTCATCGCCTCCCTGGCCAAGCAGAACGGCGTTGAGGTCCACCCCAACGACCACGTCAACATGGGGCAGTCCTCCAACGAC
>CALZCR010000018.1 GCA_945631445.1 uncultured Corynebacterium sp.
GCTCTTTTCCGCCCAGCGGGTGTACATGCGCATGAGCATTTCCGCGAAGTCCGCGGCGTCGACCCCGCCGGCGCCGGCGCGGATGTTGATCACGGCCTCGCGCTCGTCGTACTCCCCCGAGAGCATGGTCGTCACTTCGAGGGAGTCGACGGCCTCCGCCAAGTCGGCGATCTCCTCGTCGACGATCGAGGAGTCGCCGTCCTCCTCCTCTTCCGCCAGCTCGTACATGACGGGCACGTCGTCGAGCCGGGAACGCAGTTCCGTGACTTTGCGCAGTTTGGCCTGCACGCTGGACAGCTCGCTGGTGACCTTCTGCGCGAGGGCGGGGTCATCCCACAGGGACGGATCGGATGCCTGCTGCTCGAGCTCGCGGACCCGCTCCGCCATCTCGTCGAGGTCCATGACCTTCTCGATGGTGGTGAGGGTCGCGTCGATCTCTTCGAGGTGCTGGGTAATCTCCGGTCTCATGCGTCAAATGGTACTCGCCCAGGCGGCTGCACCAGGCCTTGCCCGTCCGGAACAGGGACGGTGGGGCACAATGGTGGCCATGACCGACGACAAGAACACCGCTTCCCTCATCGATGATTTCGTGGCCGCCCACACCGCCGCCAGTGACGGGGAACTGGCCCGCGGGTTGGTCAACGAGGCCGGTCAGCTCGCCGCCCGGATGCGTTCGGCCGGGGTCGCCACCGACTTCAAGACCTCGGTCTCCGACGTCGTCACCGACGCCGACCGCGCCGCCGAGGCCTTTGTGGCGGGGGTGCTTGGCGCCCTGCGCCCCGAGGACGGGGTGCTCGGCGAAGAAGGCGCGGCCCGCCCGTCGCAGACCGGGCGCACGTGGGTCATCGACCCCGTCGACGGCACCTACAACTTCACGTCCGGCTCCGACTACTGGTGCTCCGCCCTCGCCGTGGTCGAAGGCTCCCCCTCCGCCCCGGACCGCCTCCTGTTCGGGGCCGTGCATCGCCCGGTGCCGGGTTACACCTGGTTCGGCGGGCCGGAGATCCCGACGACCGTCAACGGCCGGGCCCTGCCGCGGCTTGTCGACGCCCCCGCGGAGCACCTCTCCATCGGCACCTACCTGCACCCTTCCTGGATGAATGACCCGGCGGTGCGCAGCAGCTGGCGCAACACCGCCCGCAACTTCGCCACCGTGCGCATGTTCGGCGCCGGTTCCGTGGACCTCGCCGGGGTGGCCGCGGGCCAACTCGGCGCCTGGACGCAGCACACCGTCGCCGACTGGGACTGGCTGCCGGGCAAGGCGCTCGTCGAGGGCGTGGGCGGGATCGCCCGCAAGGTGGAGGCCGGCGGGGTCGTCTGGTCCGTGGCCGGAAATCCGGACGTGGTGGCGCAGACGGAAGAGCTGTTGACCGCCGGGGCACTCGACGCGTCCTAGAATGGCGGTCATGAGCACATACGCTGATGACCTCGCCCTGGCCCTCGAGCTGGCGGACGCCGCTGATTCCCTGACCTTCGAACGCTTCGAGGCCGCCGACCTCAACGTCGAATCCAAGCCGGACATGACCCCGGTCTCCGATGCAGACCTGGCCACCGAAAAGGCGCTGCGAGAAAAGATCGAGTCCGCCCGCCCCTCCGACGCCATCCTCGGCGAGGAGTTCGGCGGTGAAGCCGTCCACGAGGGCCGCCAGTGGGTCATCGACCCCATCGACGGCACCAAAAACTTCGTCCGCGGCGTGCCTGTGTGGGCGACCCTGATTTCCCTGCTGGTCGACGGCCGCCCGGTCGTCGGCGTGGTCTCCGCCCCCGCCCTGGGGCGTCGCTGGTATGCCGCCGAGGGCGCCGGTGCGTGGCGCACCTTCAACTCTGGCTCGCCCAGCCGCATGAACGTCTCCGGCGTCGCCGACCTGTCCGACGCCTCCGTGTCCTTCAGCTCCCTGTCCGGCTGGGCGGAGCGCGGCATCCGCGACAATTTCATCGCGCTGACCGACGCCACCTGGCGTCTGCGCGGCTACGGCGACTTCTACTCCTACTGCCTCGTGGCCGAAGGCGCCGTCGACGTCGGCGCCGAGCCGGAGGTCTCGCTGTGGGACCTGGCGGCCCTGGATGTCCTGGTGCGTGAGGCCGGCGGCGTGTTCACCTCAGTGGAAGGCGAGGCCGGCCCACACGGCGGCAGCGCCGTGGCCACCAACGGGCTGCTGCACGACGCCGTGCTCGAGATCCTGAACTGATCTCCCGCTAGTTCTCCGGCAAGCTCAGACCCGCCCCGACCCCGCCGCGGGCGTGTGATGTCGCCCAAGGCCGTCGGGGCGTGCAGCGCCCCCTACAGCGGCGTGTGGCAGGAGAACGGGCGCCCGGTCGGGATCGGCAGCACCGGCGCGCCGGAGTCCCCGGCCATCGCCACCGACAGCACAGACGCGGACGCTACTCTTCTGAGACTCGCCGGGCCAAAGTGTCCACCCACCCCCAGAAATGCGACAACCCCCTCCACCGAAGTGGAGGGGGTTGTCGGAAGAAGTTGGTAGCGGGGGCAGGATTCGAACCTACGACCTCTGGGTTATGAGCCCAGCGAGCTACCGAACTGCTCCACCCCGCGTCGGGTGATCTTCTTCAATTTTCACCTTGTCGCTTTGACCTGATCTTCATCATGTCCTTGCAACATTGAGTAACTATACCCAGCATGAGCATTTAGAACAAATCACCTGCTCATGCCGGGAAAGTCACCTCTTCTCACTGGCCTTATTCGTCCTCTGTGGCGGCCGCGTCAGCGGCGCCCAGATTCTGGTAGTCCTCGACGGCGGAGTCCAGCTCATCGAGGGCACGGCCGTACTCCTCGAAGGAACCGTTCTGCGCCCGCTCCAGACCGGTCAGGGCCTCGTTGATGCGCTCGATGGCCTCACCCTCGGAACCTGCCGCGGTGGCCGGCTGGCCCGGAGACGTGCTCTCCTCTGCCGACTCCTCGTCCTCGGCGAGCTCTTCGTCGTCGATCAGCGAAGGATCCGTCGGCTCGCCCACGATCTCCTGCGCCTCACGCGGGTCGATGCCGACCTGCGCCAGCGCCTCAGAGACCGTCGGCGCGTAACCGACGCGTCCCTTGTAGGAGACCAGCACGCGCAGCAGCTTCGGGAACGCCGAATCCTGGTTGGAACGCTGCGAATAGATCGGCTCGACGTAGAGGATCTCGCCGCCGCCGACCGGCAGGGTCAGCAGGTTGCCGTTGTACAGGTCGTTGGTGCCCTCCCACAGGGTGCGGTCACGCGCCACCTGGTCGGAGGACATCATCGCGTCCTGCGCCTGGCGCGGGCCCTGCGTCTGGGTGTTCGTCGGCAGGACACGGACGGTGATGTCGCCGTAGTTCTCCTGATCGGAGCTGACCGTCATGTGCGCGGCCAGGAACTCACGGTTCAGGCCACGGTACGGGGTGATCAGCTGGAAGGAGGACTCGTCCGGGTTCTTCGGGTCGGTGGCCATGACGTAGTACGGCGGCTGGGCCAGGCCCCCGCCGTTCTGGTCGGCCGCGGTCGGGTCGCCCGGGACGGACCAGAAGGCATCGTTGTTGAAGAAGACGTTCGGGTCGTCGACGTGGTAGCGGGCCAGCAGTTCACGCTGCACCTTGAACAGGTCCTGCGGGTAGCGCAGGTGCTCGCGCAGCTCCTCCGGGATATCGGACTCCGGGTTGACCGTGTCCGGGAAGATCTTCATCCAGGTGTCCAGCACCGGATCCTCGGTGTCGAACTCGTAGAGCTCGACGGAGCCGTCGTAGGCGTCCACGGTGGCCTTGACCGAGTTACGGATGTACCCGACCTGGTCAGAGATCAGGCGCTGGGTGGTGCCGTCCGGGTTCAGGGCGTCCTGGGTCGTCTCCGACAGGGAGGTCTGCTCCGTGTACGGCAGCTCACGCAGGGTGGTGTAGCCGTCCACGACCCACTTGATGCGGCCGTCGACGACGGTCGGGTAGGTCGCGGAGTCGGTGGTCAGCCACGGGGCGACGGCCTCGACGCGCTCGCGCGGGTCGCGGTCGTACAGGATCTTCGACTCGGAGTTGACGCGGTCCGAGAGAATCATGTTGATCTCCTGGTACTTCAACGCGTACGCCGCACGATTGAACACGTTGCCGATGTCGACGCCACCCTCACCGTCGTAGGTGAAGGCGGTGTTGTCGGTGTCGTATTCGACGTCGTTGCCGTTCTCGCTGCCGACGACCGCGTAATCGGCGCCGTCGGTGGCGGAGGCGATGACCGGGCCGTAGTAGATGCGCGGCTGGTCGACCATGATGCCCAGTTCCTCGGCCTCGTCGCTCTCGGCGGCGATGGCGTTAGTCTGCAGGTCCGAGACCGTGTACACCGGGAAGCCGCCGCGCGTGGAGCCCGCTTCCTGCGGGGCCTCGTCGACGGTGTTGGCCTGGGCGGCGATGAAGCCGTTGCCGTGGGTGTAGACGGTGTGGCGGTTGATCCAGTCGCGCTGGTTGTCCTGCAGGGCGTTCGGGTCCAGCTCACGAGCCGCGACGACGAAGTCGCGGACTTCGCCGTCGACCTCGTAGCGGTCCATGTTCAGGGTCTCCGGGAACCCGTAGAAGTTACGCAGCTGCTGCATCTGCGTGAACGTCGGCGCCAGGATGTCCGGATCCAGCAGACGGATGTTGGAGATGGTGTTGACGTCGTCGGCGACGGTGTCGTCGTCGACGGTCTCCGCGCCCCAGTTCTCGAGGTAGCTGACGTCCTCGTCCGTCAACCCGTAGGCGTAACGCGTGGACTCGATGTTGCGGCCGATGTATTCGTTCTCCTTGGCCTGCCGGTTCGGCTGGACGGAGAACTGCTCGACGATCAACGGCCAGACCGTGCCGATGACCACGGCGGAGACCAGCATGAGGATCGCGGCCAAGGCCGGGACCCGCAGATCCTTGTACACGATGGAGGCGAAGAACGCGGCGGCCACGACGACCGCGATCACCGTCAAGATGATCTTGGCGGGCAGGCGGGCGGTCATGTCGGTGGAACCGCCGCCGGTGAAGATGTCATGCTGCGTGTACAGCAGGCCGTACCGGTCCAGCCAGTAGTTCAACGCCATGACCAGCACCCACAGGCCGGCGGTGACCGCCAGCTGGATGCGCGCCGGGGAAGAGATCGACCCCTTGATCCCGGCCGGCTGGTTGCCCAGCCGGATGCTGCCGAGCATGTAGTGGCCCACCAGGCCCACCAGGAAAGCCACGATCAGCAACGTCGACAGCGCGTCGACGATGATCTGGATCATGGGCAGGTTGAACGCGTAGAAAGCGTAGTCACGGCCGAACTGCTGGTCAGCCACACCGAAGTCGGTGGAGTTGAGCATCATCAACGCGTCCCGCCAGACCCCCTGGCCCAGGAAACCGGCGACCAGGCCCACGATGACCGGAAAGACGATCAGCAGGCCGCGGACGGAGCGTTCGATGTTCTGCCGGTACTGGTACACCGGCGAATTCAGATCCATCGCCCCGAGAGCGTCGCTCTCGTCCGGGCGACCCTTCCACGTGAAATAGGCGGCCGCCCACGTCACCAGCCCGGCCACGAGGCCGAAGACCAAGAAGAGGACTATCCGGGTGACGTAGGTCGTGGTGAAGACTCCGCGGAAGTCGAGTTCACCGAACCACAACCAGTCGGTGTAAATGCCGACAAAAAGCGGAATCGCGAGCAAAAGCACCACGACAATGCCGATGATCCAACTCAGCAATCGTGGCCGCCCCCGCGCGGGCGGGGCTGATGGGGAGAGACCGGTCGTCAAGACCTACTCCTTAATATTTATCGATTGGGACGTAGCATTATAGTGTTCCACTTTAAAGACTTTTCGGATAGAGACCCAAGTTCGGCCACAAAGAGGATTCACCATGTCTAACGCCCATCCAACCGAATTTACTCCCCAGGCGCTAAATAAGGCGATGCTCGAAGCGGTCGACTTCGTCCACGCGGAAGGGTGGGACGCCGCGCCCACGCTCTTCGCCCTGGTGCCGACCCGCCTGCTGATCGACCAACTCGACGATCCGGACGAAGACGCCCCGCTGACTCTGGTCGTGCAGGACAACCTGCCGGACAACCTCGAACCCGGCTCCGAAGCCCTGGCCGACTACGTCTCCCGTATCGCCTGGCCCCAGCAGATCGCCGGCTGCGTCCTCGCCCAAGAAATCCGCTTCCGCGACGCCGCGGACGGCCGGCACGCGGCCCCCCGACCGGCACGGCTCTTCTCCGGCGTCCTGCGCCCGGAGGGCCTCGACCTGACGTTGCTGCAGCTGCGGCCGACAGAGGAAGAATTGGCGGAGGCCGGGCCTTTTGCCGAGGACGAGGTCCAGCTGCGCGGCGGCCCAGACGTCGCGCCGGGAGTCATCGCGGCGCTGCGCTACGGCCTCGAGCAAGATCCGGACGAGCTGCTCTAAGCTGAAATGGAAATAAGTTGTCCCTTCGTCGACTTCAGGGAGCCCCCGTGCCGCATAACCGTCTGACCCGAACCGCCGTCTTCGCGGCCGCCGTCGCGCTCACGGCCGGGTTGAGCGCCTGCGCCGACGGCGCCGAGGTCGAAGAGACCACCGTCGCCGAAACGACGGCCACGCAGACGTCGACGACCCCAGACGCCGCACCGACGACGTCGACCACCCCCACGACCACCCCCACTACGGAAACAGAGACCGAGTCCGAGTCTGAATCTGAGAGCCCCACGTCCACTCCCCGCGGGACACAGAACGCCAGCGAGGGAGACGGGCTGGCGGAAAACGTCGCCGAAGCCGCCGAGCGCTTCGGTTCTCTGGCGCCGGCCTCGCTGTTCGAGAAGTTCGACGACTGCACCCCGACCGGGCTGGAGGGCTCCTACGAGTGTTCCGGGCCGGAGGTCGGGCAAGTCCAATTCTTTGACTCGCAGTCCAAGGCCGCCTCGACGACGCAGTTGCTCACAGAGCTGCGCAGCTCGCGCGTCGTGGAGGACACCGGCCGCCACGTGGTCGGCTGGTCGACGCTGGGCACCACGGCCGTGATCACGGTCGTGGACAACGAGCTGGGCCTGGTCATGCAGCAGCTGGTCTCCTCCGACATCGTGGATCCGGAAGAACGCATCGAGGAACTCGGCTTGGTCGAAGACGTCGCGGAGACCACCACGGCGCCGTCCCGGGACGACGCCGCCGACGCGGAGTTCAGCAACGCCGAGGAGCGCCGCGAGGCCTAAGGCTCGCAGACATCCACGTCGCCACCGGCGCCGAAGGCTTCCATCTGCTCGATGGCGTGCTCGAGGGTGTCCACCGCCGCCACGACCATGTCGCCGTGGTCCCGGCTGACGGCTTCGGCGCAGTTGTCCCGCGGGGCGAGGAACAGCTCCGCCCCTTCCTCCTCGGCGGCGTCGACCTTGTGGGCGATGCCGCCGATCGGGCCGACCACGCCGTCCGGGGAAATGGTGCCGGTGCCCGCGACGTAGCGGCCGCCGTTGAGTTCCCCCGGGGACAGCTTGTCGATGACGGCCAGCGAGAACATCATGCCCGCACTCGGCCCGCCGACGTCGTTCAAGTTGTATTCGACCTCGATGTCCTCGACCGGCTGCGAGCCCATGAGAATGCCCAGCATCGCGGTCTCCGGGTCATCGGGGTTCTCCCCCAGCACCACATCCACCTCTTCGGCGCCGTCGGCGCGCGCGAGCGTGAGCGTCACCGTGTCGCCGGGGCGCTGCGCCTGCACGGCCTCCGCCACCTGGTTGGGTTGCTCCATGGGCTCGCCGTCGACGGCGCGGATGACGTCGTCGGGCTGCACTTGGCCTTCCGCGGCGGAATCCTCCACCACGTCGACCACGTGGATTTCGACGTCGACGTCGAGATAGCCCATCGCCGCGACGGTGGCGGCCGCCTCCGAGGAGGTGAACGCCGCCTCATTGGAACGCTCGACCTCCTCCGGGGAGACGTCCGGCGGGAAAATCATCTCGATGGGGATCAGGTCGTCGTCGGTGAACAACCACCTGCCCAGCGCCTGCGCCAGGGTCATGTTGGTGCGCACGGACACGGTCGTCATGTCCAGGTTCCCTTCGGTCTCGTCGACCTCCGGCCCGCTGACGGCGACGACGTCCTGCCCGTCCACCTCACCGAGCGTGTTGAAGGTCGGGCCGGGGCCTTGCGCCGCGTAGGGCACCGTCAAGGAGACGTCAGTGCCAGGCACGCTGTCCAGGTTGATCAGTGCGCCGAGGGCGACGACGGGGATCGCTCCCCACAGCAACGTGGAGAGGCGTCGACGGGTGCGGGTGCGGGGATCGGGACTGGTCACGGAGTGTCAGCGTACCTTGTTCGCTGTCAGCGTTGCACCATACCTGGCTAGCCCGGGAGGCAGGCGGGTAGGTTAAAGACCATGAGCAACGGATTCGGTTTCTCCTTCCCTAACGACGGCAACGACCGCGACGACCGCGACGGCGATGACAACCAGGGTGGCCAGAACCCGTTCGGCGCCTTCGGCTTCGGAGGCATGGGCGGTGGCGCCGGCGGAGCGGGCGGACTCGGCGACATGCTGAACCAGTTCGGGCAGATGCTGTCCGGCATGGGAAGCTCCATGAATTCTCAGGAGGGGGCCGGCCCGGTCAACTTTGAGGTCGCCGAGCGCATCGCCCGCCAGCAGATCGGCCGCACGGAGGCCGTCCGCCCCTCCGACGCCACTGCGGTGGAGGAATCCGTCCGGCTCGCGGAACTCTGGCTCGGCGACGCCACCAGCCTGCCGGTCAGCGACGGCAAGGTGGCGGCCTGGAGCCCCGAGGACTGGGTCGCCGGCACCATGCCGATGTGGAAGCGTCTGGTCACCCCCGTGGCCAAGCAGATGAGCCAGGCGCAGCTCGACGCCATGCCCGAGGAGATCCGGGAGGCCGTCGGCCCGATGCTGCAGATGATGGACCAGTTCTCCGGCATGAATTACGGCATGCAGCTGGGCCACGCCTTAGGCGAGCTGGCCAAGCAGTCCCTGACGGGCACCGACTTCGGCCTGCCGGTCGCCCCGGAGGGCCACACCGCGGTGTTGCCGGCCAACGCCACCGGCGCGGCCAAGGAGCTGGACATGCCGGGCCAGGAGGTGCTGGTCTACATTTCCGCGCGCGAGGCGGCCCGCCAGCGCCTGTTCCGCCACGTCCCCTGGCTCGTGGAGCGCCTGGTCTCCTCCGTCGAGGAGTACGCCGCGGGCCTGCAGATCGACACCTCCCACATCGAGGAGCACCTGCGCGGCATGAACTTGGAGTCGGGTGACCCGATGGCCATGCAGGAGGCGATGCAGAACATGCAGAATATGGATCTGAGCCCCCGCATCTCCTCGCGCAACGCCGGCGCGGTCTCCCGCCTGGAGACGCTGCTGGCGCTGGTGGAGGGCTGGACTGAACACGTCGTCACCGAAGCCTTGGGCGAGCGCATCCCCTCCACGGCCGCCCTGACCGAGGCGTGGCGCCGCCGCCGCGCGACCGGTGGTTCCGCGGAGCAGGCCTTCGCCAAGGTCGTCGGCATCGAGTTCAACGCCCCCAAGGTCGGCGAGGCCGCCGAGCTGTGGCGCCGCGCCACCGTGGCCGTGGGCGTCGACCGCCGCGACCAGGTCTGGGACCACCCGGATTTCCTGCCGACGGCGGAGCACCTGGACAACCCAGCGGACTTCATCGACAGCCTCCTCGACGACGCCCCGGACGACAAGTTCAACGAAGAGATGGCCAAGCTCGAAGAGATGATGCGCCGCGAGGGGCAGAAGCGCGACGAGGACTCCGACTCCGACTCCGACGAGCAAAAGCGCGGCGACGACGACGGCTCCGAGGACGGCACCGAGCTCTAGCCCGTCTCTGGGCTAGCGCCCGCCCCACCGCCCGTAGGCCTCCAGGTATCCTCTGGCCCGCTCGGCCTGCGGGGCTTTTCCCGCCCACTCGTGGAATTCTTCGCCGTGGCCGGTGACGAAGGTGTGCACCATTTCATGCACGATCACCGCGTCCAGCACATATCCCGGCACGTGCTGCAGCCGGTCGCTGATGCGGATGTCTCCGGTGTCGGTGGTGCACGAACCCCAGCGGGTGTTCTGGTTGCCCACCCACCTGATCGAACCGAGCGTCGCCCGTCCTCCCAGCACCCGCTGGTTCAGCCGCCGGGCACGACGAAGCAGGTCTTCTTCCGAGACGTCCTGCGAGCTGGTCTTTTTCTCCAGCTTCGCCAGGATGCCGGCCACCGCTTCCTTCTCCTCCGCCGCGCTCATCGACGCGGGGATGCGCACCACCACCTCGTCGCCTTCGAAGCGCGCCTGAACTGTACGTTTCCGGCGGGCCGAACGAATGACTTTGACGTGCGGGGGAACCGTGGGGCCTGTCATGGCAGTCCATAGTAGTGATCTTCCCGACCTGACAGGAGCGCTACCCAGCCATGACCGTGGCCACTTCCCCACCCCTCCACCCGCCCGTCCCGACGACCCCCGCCGCCGTGCAACTCGCTCCCGGAGTGCAAGTGATCCGCCGCGGCGAAGCCACCGTACAGTTCGGCCTCGACGCCACCCGCGCCGGCGTGCTCGAATTACCCTCTGCCCGCGCCGTGGCCGGCGCGCTGATGCGGCTGCGCGCCCCGACTCCCCTGTCCACCGTGCTGAACAGGCTCGTCACCGCCGGTCTGCGTCCGTTGGCGGCCCAGGGGCTGCTCGATGACCTGCTGCGTTACGGGGTGCTGCGCTCGGCGGCCCAGAGAAGCGTCGTGCTCGTCGGCCGCTCCGCCTTGGCTCGTGCCACCATGACCGTGCTGACGGATTCCGGAGTGACGGTGCGCACCCCGCTGGCCGGCGAATCCGAACGTGACTATCTCACGGCCGCCGACTCCGCGACCCCTGTCCTGCTCGTCGACCGGCTGCCTTACGCCAAGACGCTTTCGCCCGTCCTCGCCCGTTCCACGGCGACCTGGCTCTCCGGGGCCGTGCTCGACTCCCGGGGGATGGTCGGCCCGCTGCGGTTGAACGGGGCGGGGCCGTGCCCGTTGTGCGTGGATCTGCATCGCTGCGAGGTGGATCGGCAGTGGGCGAAGATCATCGCCCGGCAGACCGCCCAGCCGGCCTCCCCGGATCGCGCGGCTGTGGCCGCCACCGCCGCGGTGCTGGCCACCGTCACGCTCAAGGTCATTGGCGCGCCGGATCCGCCCGGGGCATTTCGCCCGGCCCCGCAAGCGGGCGCGGTGATCGAAGTGGACCCGTACGGGGCCAGCCGTCGCTACCGGATGCGGCGGCACCGGCATTGCCCGGTGTGTTTCACCTACGGTTAACTCACCGGAACCGGGCCACGACCTCCAGCAGCCCCGCACCGTAGCGCTCGACCTTGCGGGGGCCGATGCCGGAGATCGACAGCAGGTCGCGCTCGTCGCCGGGCAGGGTTTCGGCCACGGCCATGAGGGTGGCGTCGTTGAACACGATGTAGGCGGGGACCTCCTCTTCGCGCGAGACCGCGGAGCGCCAGGTGCGCAAGGCCTCGAAAACCTCCTCGTCCGCGTCGCTCGGGCAGGTTTCATGGCGGCCGAGGGCCTTTTCGGTGGGCGTGGTCAGCGGGTGCCGGCAGACGTGGCAGCGGGTGTTGCGCCGGGCGCGGTCGGCGGCGGCCTCCGCCTCGAGCTCGGGGACGATGCCGTCGAGGAAGCGGGTGCGTTTGCGTTTCTTCTGCCCGCCTTCCTGCCGGGCCAGCGCCCAGGAGCAGTAGAGGTGTTCGCGGGCGCGGGTGACGCCGACGTAGAACAGGCGGCGTTCTTCCTCGATCTGGTGCTCGCCGGCCTTGACGGCGTGGGAGATCGGGAGCATGTTCTCGAAGAGACCGACCAAGAAAACGGCGTCCCATTCCAGCCCCTTGGCCGCGTGCAGGGAGGCCAAGGTGACGCCGTCCATGACGGGCGGTTGTTTGGCTTGCGCACGGCGCTGCAGGGAACCGA
>CALZCR010000019.1 GCA_945631445.1 uncultured Corynebacterium sp.
AGATCCTGGCCAAACGGCTGGGCTTCACCGGCGCACTGGGCACAGTCGCGGAGACCGAGGACGGGGTGCTCACCGGACGGCTGGTCGGCGACATCCTGCATGGGCCGGGCAAAGCGCACGCGGTGGCGGCGCTGGCCGCCCTGGAGGAACTCGACCTGTCGCGGTGCACCGCGTACTCGGACTCCATCAACGACGTCCCGATGCTGTCGATGGTGGGCACCGCCGTGGCCGTCAACCCCGACAGCAAGCTCAAGGCCGAGGCGCAGCGCCGCGGCTGGCTGGTGCGCGACTACCGCAGCGCGCGCCGGGCGGTGCGCACGTGGGGGGTGCCCACCCTGGTCACCGCCGGGTTTTCGCTGTGGCGGCTGCGGCTGCGGCTGCGGGCCCGGCGCAAGCACGCGCGGGCGAAGAACACGTAGGGAAAGCGCGACGGGCCCCACATGCGAACATGCGGGGCCCGTCGGGTCGGTCGGCTTTACTTGCCGAGCTTACGACGCTGGACGCGGGTGCGACGAAGCATCTTGCGGTGCTTCTTCTTCGACATACGCTTACGACGCTTCTTGACGACAGAACCCATAGAGGTGTCCTCATTTCTTGGTTGTAGTTCGAACTTGCAAACCCGTCGCCCTCACGCGGGGTGAAGTTCGAGGTGCACTCTCGACCCGCGGGCGGACACGAATAGGTCAATCATAGCGAGCGATGAGGCGGCGACAAAGTGCCGCCGCCACACCCGCCCGTCTCAGCCGACCTCGTAGTACGACGAGTCGAGGTAGTCCTTCACGGCTTTCTCCGGCACGCGGAACGAACGCCCCACCCGCACGGACGCCATCTCACCGGCGTGAATGAGCCGGTAGACCGTCATCTTCGAGACGCGCATGATGTCCGCGACCTCTGCGACGGTGAGGAACTTTCCCTGATGTTCATGAGCCATATTTTCACTACCCTTCAGCACGTGGCGCGCTGCAGGCTTCCCCTCCCGCAGGACATACACGCACGTGCCTGAACAAGCTTAGCGTTAATCTTGTGACAGGTGCGACTGACCCGCAGAGAGAAATGAGCCCCGGTTACTTGCCCAACTCGGCGGAACGCTGGGCGCACTTTTCGGCCGCCCGGAAGAACGCGCCCCGCAGGCCGGACTCCTCCAGCTCCCGCAGGGCCGCCACAGTCGTGCCGCCCGGGGAGGAGACGTTGGCGCGCAGCGTCGTCGGGTCGGCTTCGCCGCGGCCCAGCAACGCGCCGGCGCCCTCCGCGGCGGTGGTGGCCAGCTTCGTGGCGACGTCGCGCTTGAGGCCCAGCTGCACCCCGGCGTCGATGAGCGCCTCCGTGACCAGGAAGTAGTAGGCGGGCGACGAGCCCGCCAGGGCGGTGACCGCGTCCATGTCGGATTCGGCGACGACGGCGACCTCGCCGACGGCGCGCAGCATCTTCTCCACCGCCGCCATCTGCTCCTCGCTGACGTAGCGGCCCGGCGCGGCGGCGCTCATGCCCTTGCCCACCAGCATCGGGGTGTTCGGCATGACGCGCACCACCGGGGTGCCGGCGGGCAGCGACTCCTCCATCTGCGCCAGCGTCACGCCGGCGGCTAGGGAGACCACGGTGGTGGAGTCGTTGTCGTCGACGGTCTCGGAGATGTCTTCGAGCATCGTGGTGATCCCGACGGGTTTGACGCACAGCGCGACGATATCGGCGCCTGCCGTCGCTTGGTTGTTGTCGTCCGTGGCCCTCACGCCGTATTTCTCGGCGAGTTCTTCCCGGCGGGAGGGGGTGCGGTTGGTGACGGTGATGGTGGCGGGGTCGTGGCCGGAGGCGACCAGGCCGGAGACCAGCGCCTCGCCGATCTGGCCGCCGCCGATTACTGCGATAGAAGTCATGGCCTCGATGGTGCCAGAGAACGCATGCCCTGCGCACCCTCGTAGGAGATGAGGGGCGCTACAGGGAGATCAGTGCGGGGCCGAACGTGGTGACCAGGCCGACGAGGCCGGCCAGGGTCATGGTCATGCCGTCGCGGGTGGTGCGTAGGGCACGGACCGCGAAGATCATGACGGCGGTGACCGCCAGCGCCAGCGCACCGGTCAGCCAGGGGTTGAGCGATCCCCAGAGCATCTCGAAGACGAAGAAGACGACGGCGCCGATGACGATGCCCACGACCGCCATGCCGATGACGGCCACGGCGTTGCCGCCGGATTCTTCTTCGGCCTGGTCTTCCAGGTCGGTGTCCGTGCGTTCCGCGAGGCCGACGTTGCCGCCTGCGGCGGAGTCGGCGACGGCGGGCATGACGCCGGTGTCTTCCACGCCCGGCGTCGACGAGGCGACGGGGGCTTCCACGGGTGAGCGCTTGGTCTCTGCGGCGGTCTTCGGTTCTTGGACGTCGACCTTCTTGAGCACGCCGGTCTTCGCGTCGTCTGCGTCTGCGGCGGCTGGCTTCGGCGGGGTCGCCGGGGCGGGTTTCTTGGCGGCGGGTGTCTTGGGTGCCGGTTTCTTCGGCTCCGCAGGCTTTTTGCTCTCAGCCGGGGCGGTGGCCGGGGTCTTGGGTGCTGGTTTCTTCGGCTCCGCGGGCTTGGTGGCGGAAGGCTTCGCCGCCGGCTTCTTTGCCGCGGTTTCCTTCTGCTCTGCGGGGGTCTTCGCCGCAGGTGTCTTGGGTTCGGGCTTCTTCGTTTCTGCGGGCTTGGTCGCCGGGGCGGGTTTCTTATCGGCGGGTGTCTTGGGTGCCGGCTTCTTCGGCTCCACGGGCTTGGCGGCCTCGGCCGGTTTCTTTCCGGCCGGGGCCGTGGGCTCTGGTTTCTTCTGCTCCGCAGGCTTAGTCGCCGGGGCCGTGGGTGCAGGCGTCTTAGCCGCGGGCTTCTTAGTCTCCGCGGGTTTGGCGGCGGAGGGTTTCTCCGCCGGCTTCTTTGCCGCGGGTCTTGCCGACTCAGTCGGCTTGGGCGCCGGTTTTTCGGGCTCTGGCTGCGGGTCCTTCGCGGGGGACGAAGGTTTTTCTTCCCCGTCGATGGAGACCGCGGTGTGCTTCGCCTGCGGTGGGGCGTCGGTGACAGCGGGGAACGAGCCGGTCAGCTCGGCGACGGAAATGCCACCGTCTTCCAGGCTGCGTCGACGGCGTCGCTTGGGTGTGCCCGCGTCAGGGTTGTTCTTGCGCGCACGAGCCAGCAACTCTGCAACTGTCAGCTGCTTGTCTTCAGCCATGATCGTCTCCTCGTTCCTTATTCTGCCAGACCCTTGTCCAGGCGGTGCAGGATGACTCCTTCGCGCAACGCCCAGGGACAAATCTCAATTTTCTCCAGACCCAGCGCACGCATCCCGGCCTCAGCCACGAGAGCTCCGGCCACGATCTGGTGGGACCGGTCGGCGCTGATGCCTTCCAGCTCTGCCCGGTCGGCCGCGGTCATCCGGGAGATGAACGCGATCAACTGACGCAGACCCGGCGCGGTCAACGTTCGCTGAATGTACGGTCCCGCGGAGCTCGGCGCCGCGCCGGTGAGGCGGGCGAGCGTACGGAACGTCTTCGATGTTCCCACTGCCAGGCCGTCCACGCCAACTGTTTTGAATTGGCGGGCGGCGTCGGCGAGTTCCGCGTCGATGTAGTCGCGGAGCATGTTGATTTTTTTGCGGTCGGGCGGGTCGGTGTCGAACCAGTGGTGGGTGAGGCGGCCGGCGCCCAGATCGAGGGAGACCGCCAGGTCGGGGTCTTCGTCGGAGCCGGTGGACAGCTCAAAGGAGCCGCCGCCGATGTCGAGGTTGGTGATGCGGCCGACGGACCAGCCGTACCAGCGGCGGGCGGCGAGGAAGGTCAGGCGGGCTTCGTCTTCGCCGGTGAGCACGCGCAGGTGGACGCCGGTCTCCTTCTCGACGTGGGCGAGGACCTCGGCGCTGTTGGCCGCGGAACGCACGGCGGAGGTGGCGAAGGCGATCATCTCCTCGCAGCCGAGTTTGCCCACCAGGTCCGCGGCTTCGGCCACGGAGCTGGTGAGCCTGTTCAGGCCTTTGTCGTCGATCGCGCCGTCGTCGTCAAGCATCTCGACGAGCCGAAGCCCGGTCTTCCAGTCGCTCATGGGGGTTGGACGGCCGCCTGCCCGGGCGTCGACCGCCACGAGATGGACCGTGTTGCTGCCCACATCCAATACACCTAATCTCACACTTTCTAGGTTAGACGGTCTAGGGTGTGCGGGTGTGAACCAACCTCGCAGCACCACGGTATTCCTCGGCTTCCCGGCGGACTCCCCCGCCGGGCGGTCCATTTCTTCCGGCCGGGAGGTCGCACCCGATTTTCCGCGCGACTGGTTTGAATTCACCAACCCGGCCGACGAGCACCACGTCTTCTCCGTCGATCTGACGTGGGTGGAGTCGCATTGGGGGTGCGCGTTCGGCACGGAGGCGTGCCCGGGCATCAATTCGGAGACCCCGGACATCGGTTGCTGTACGCACGGGGCGTACATGGCGGATGAGGTGGACCGGGACCAGCTCTATGACGCGGTGGCGGAGATGCCGGCGAAGTACTGGCAGAACCGTCCGGTGGGATTGGCCGAGTTCTTGGCGGACGACGATCCCGCGCAGCTGGATCCGTGGCTGGTGTGGGACGAGTTGGACGACGAGGACGGCAATCCGGAGCCGGCGTTGAAGACGAAGGTCATCGACGGGGCGTGTATTTTCGCCAACCGCGCCGGCTGGGCGACGGGCACCGGGTGCGCGTTGCACCAGTGGGCGGTGGACACCGGTCAGGAGTTGACGGTGGCCAAGCCGGAGGTGTGCTGGCAGGTGCCGCTGCGCCGGCACGAGGAGTATGAGGAGCGCACCGACGGGCAGGAGATCCTGCGCACCACCATCGGCGAGTACGACCGCCGGGCGTGGGGCAACGGCGGGGAGGACTTCGACTGGTACTGCACCGGGGATTCCGGTTGCCACACCTCTTCGGAGCCGGTGTGGAAGAGCGAGAAGAACGAGCTCGTCGCCCTGATGGGTGAGGAATGCTACCAGATTTTGGCGGATCACTGCCAGGCGCGTGCCGACGCCGCGCAGGCCGTGGGCGAGGGGTTGTTCGCCCGGCACCCGGCCACGGTCAAAGCGAAGGCGGAAGGCGCCGTTCCACGAAGCTGACGATCTCCGCGACCACCAGGTCGCGGGTCTCGGGTTCGTTGTGGATCTCGTGGCGCACCCCCGGGTACACCCGGGTGCGCACGGCGCGGTTGCCGGCCGACCACAGCTGATTGGCCAGGTGGTAGGCGCCTTCACCGTAGTTTCCCATGGGGTCTTGGTCGCCGGACATGATCAGCACCGGCATGTCGGTGGGCAGTCGTTTGGCGAACCAGGCGGTGCCCACCCGGACATATAACAGCAGCAGGTCGCGGGCGAATTCGCTGGTGGGGCGCACCCGGGTGCTGCCCAGCGGGTCGGCGTCGAAGTCGGCGCGCACGGCCTCGCTGCGGGCGATCCAGGCGGTGGGCGGGGCGTCTTCTCCGAAGCGGTAGTTCGTCCGGCCGGCCAACACGCCCATCAGTTCGTTCATGGCGCCCTCCTCCCGCCCGCTGGGACTCAGCGCCGCCCGCGCCCCGTAACGCACGACCTCGAGGTCCAGGCCGACGGAGGTCAGTTGTTCGACCACGCCGCTGAGGATCACGCCGCTGAGGTCGTCGGCGTAGCGGGAAACGTACTCGCGGGCGATCATCGACCCCCAGCTGTGCCCGAAAAGAAAGAGCGGCGTGTCCGGGAAGCGCTGCCGGACGTGTTCGGTCAGCGTGCGCTCGTCGCGGACGTAGGTTTCATAACCGGTGCCGCCGGTGTCCTGCCAGTGGCCGGACTCCCGGGCGGTGACCCCGTGGCCGACGTGGTCGTCGGCGGCGACGACGTAGCCGTCCGCGACCAGAGTCTCGATCATCCGGCGGTAACGGCCGTGGTGTTCGGCGTACCCGTGCAGCAACTGGATCACCGCCCGGGGCTGACCGTGGGGGCGGTAGATCCACGCGTAGACGTGGTCGCGCTTGTTGAAGGAGCGGAAGGTGAACTCCTCTGCCGTCAACCCCATGCGCGGTCCCGCCTAGGCCTCGAACTTGTAGCCCAGGCCGCGGACGGTGACCAGCTGACGGGGACGGGAAGGCTCTTCCTCGATCTTGGAGCGCAGGCGCTTGACGTGCACATCCAGGGTCTTGGTGTCGCCGACGTAATCGGCGCCCCAGACGCGGTCGATGAGCTGGCCGCGGGTGAGCACCCGACCGGCGTTGCGCATCAGGTACTCGAGCAGGTCGAACTCCTTGAGCGGCATGGGAACCGGTTCGCCGGCGACGGTGACGGTGTGGCGTTCGACGTCCATGCGCACGCGCCCGCCCTCCAAGACCTGATCGTCATCCACGGCTTCTTCTTCCTCGCCGCCGCGGCGCAGGACCGCGCGGATGCGGGCGATGAGCTCGCGGGAGGAGTACGGCTTGGTGACGTAGTCGTCGGCGCCGAGCTCTAGGCCGACGACCTTGTCGATCTCCGAGTCACGGGCGGTGACCATGATCACCGGCACATTCGAGGTCTGGCGCAGCTGCTTGCACACGTCGGTGCCGGACATGCCGGGCAGCATCAGATCCAGTAACACGATGTCGACCTGGCTGCGGCCGAATTCTTCCAACGCGGTCGGACCGTCGCCGGCGAGGAGCACCTCGAACCCCTCCTTACGCAGGAGGAATGCCAGCGGATCCGCCAAAGATTCCTCGTCCTCAACGATCAGGATGGTTGTCATGCTGTAAATCCTTTCGACGCGTAGTCACTCGCGACACTGCCTTGCGTAGCGCCTGGCCGGAGGTGGTCTCGTTCTCAGCGTCGACCGTCTCCGGATCGGGCTGAGGCTCAGGCCGATGGATCGGCAACTCGATGGTGAAGGTGGAGCCCGTACCGGGACGGGACCATAGCTTGATACTACCGCCATGATTCGCCACGACGTGTTTGACTATCGCCAAGCCCAGCCCGGTGCCGCCCGTGGAACGCGACCGCGCCTTGTCCACCCGGTAAAACCGCTCGAAGACGCGCTTCTGGTTCTCCGGGGCGATCCCGATGCCGCGGTCCGTGACGCGGATGTGGACCACGTCGTTGACCACCTTCTGCGACACCGACACCGGCGCCGACTGCGGCGAGTAGTTGATGGCGTTGGACACCAGGTTCGACACCGCGGTCACCAGCAGGGAACGATCACCGAGTACCTGCACCCCGGAGCGGGCGCCCATGGCCAGGGTGATGCCCTCGTTTTCGGCGGTCAGCTGGTTGCGGGAAAACGCCTCGGCGATGACGTCGTCGACGGCGATGGGGTCCATCTCCGGCAGGGCTTCGGCGCCCTGCAGCTTCGACAGCGCGATCAGCTCGGTGATCATCTCGCCCATGCGATGGGATTCTTTGAGCAGGCGGGAGCCGAAATACTCCACGTGCTCTTTGTCGCCGGTGTCCTCCAGCAACGCCTCGGCCAGCAGGCTCATGCCGCCGACCGGGGTCTTCAGCTCGTGGGAGACGTTCGCCACGAAGTCGCGGCGGGCGGACTCCATGCGCATGTTCTCGCTCTCGTCCGCGCCGTAGACGATGGCGAAGCGGTCGTCGACCAGCGTCAACGGCTTGACGATGGCGCGCACGTGGCTGACCCGGTTGCCGGTGCGGCGCTTGGGCACCTGCAGATCCAACGACCGGGTCTCCTTGTCGGCGAAGACCTGCTGCGCCAACTTCCAGACTTCGGGGTTGATGTTGCGGTCGTGCACGATCGCCATCTCATGCGCGCGGGCATTGGACAGGATCACTTCCCCGCCCTTGTCCAGCACCGTCACCCCGGTCAACGAACCCTGGATCGCCAGGTGCAGGACCTGGCTGATGGTGGTGACCTGGTTGTCTTCCAGCGTGGCGGAAGAGCGCATGCGCGCGTACCGGCGGCGCCCCCACATCACCACCGGCACGATCACCAGCGTCAGCACGACGCCGAGCGCAAACGCGAGCAACGAGTTCACGAGTTACTGCTTGGACCCCTGGCTGGCCACGGCGGCGGCGCCGGCTTCGGCGGCCTCCGGGTCGAGGTAGGTCCCGCCCGGGTTGACGACGGAGCCGTCGGCCGCGATCTCGTAGACCAGCGGCATGCCGGTCGGGATGTTCAGGCCGGCGATCTCGTCGTCGGAGATGTTATCCAAGTACTTGACCAGGGCGCGCAGGGAGTTGCCGTGCGCGGCGATCATGACGTTCTCGCCCTTCTGCGCGCGCGGCAGGATGTTGTCGGTGAAGTACGGGACGAAACGCTCCACGACGTCCTTGAGGCACTCGGTCCGCGGCACCTCCGGCAGGTTGTGGTAGCGCGGATCACCTGTCTGCGCGTACTCGTTGTCCGGGTCGATCTCCGGCGGCGGGGTGCCGTAGGAACGGCGCCAGACCATGAACTGCTCCTCGCCGAACTCGTCGCGGATCTGCGCCTTGTCCAGACCCTGCAACTTGCCGTAATGACGCTCGTTCAAGCGCCAATTACGCACCACCGGGATCCAGTGACGGTCGGCGGCGTTGAGCGTGATGTTCGCGGTGCGGATCGCACGGCGCAACAAAGAGGTGTAGACGACGTCCGGCAGGACGTCCTTTTCCTGCAGCAGCTTGCCGGCGTTGACGGCCTCCGTCACGCCCTGCTCGGTGAGGTCGACGTCGACCCAGCCGGTGAACTGGTTGGACTTGTTCCACGTGCTCTGGCCGTGACGGACCAGAATAAGCTTTCCGTTGGTCATGGCCTCTACCTTGCCATGTCCGACCCCGACCCGCCGGATTTCGCCCCGTGTCCTACCCCTCCGCGCGGCGCTGGTGGCAATCCGGCAGATCGAGGGCGACCGCCTCGTCGAAGACCTCCGCCAGCCGCCCGGCGGAGGCCGCCCAGCTGAAGGTGGCGGCGTGGGCGACGGCGCGCTCGCCCATCTCGATGCGCAAGGGGTCGTCGTCGAGCAACTTCGCCAGGGCGTCGGCCCACGCCTTGGCCTCGTGGCCGTCGACAAGCAGACCGGTGACGCCGTCCTCGACGGCGATCGGCAGACCGCCCACCCGGGCCGCCACGACGGGGGTGCCGGTGGCCTGGGCCTCCATGGCCACCAAACCGAAGGACTCGTTGTAGCTGGGCACCGCCACGATGTCGGCCGCCTGGTACACGGCGACCAGCTCCTCCGGCGGGCGCGGATCCAAAAACCGCACCCGGCGCTGCACCCCCAACTCCCGCGCCAACTCCGGATACGTGTCCGGCGCCGAGGCCGAGCCCGACGCCCCGCCGCAGATCACCACCCGCAAATTCCGATGCGGGTCCCGCTCGAACAACTCGGCCACCGCCCGCAGCAGCACCTGCGGGCCCTTGAACTCCTGCAGTCGGCCGACGAACGCGACGACCTTGGAATGCAGCGGAATCCCCAGCTGCCGGCGCGAACGCTCCGTGCTGCGCTCCGACTCCGCCCCCGGGGTGAACAACTCGATGTCCGCCCCCGGCGGCACGATGCGGATCTTCGCCGACCCCGCGTCGTAATGGCGCACCATGTCCGCCAACTCCTCCTCGGTGTTGACCACCAACAGATCGGCGTTGTCCACCAGCTGCTGCTCGCAGATGCGCCGCGCCTCCGACTCCGGGGTGTCCCCCGCCGACAAGTGCGCGTTCTTCACCGCCGCCAACGTGTGCGCCGTGTGCACCAACGGGATGCCCCACAAATCGCGCAGCAACCAGCCCACCTGCCCGGACAGCCAATAATGGGAGTGGATGACGTCATAGGCCAGATAGTGGCAGCGCACGTACTCCAGGATCCCGCCGGCGAACGCGGCCAACTGCGTCGGCAGCTCCTCCTTGGCCAACCCCTCGTACGGGCCGGCGACCACGTTGATCACCCGCAGCCGCTCCTCGACCTCCACGACTTCCCCCTGGCTGGGGCGGGTGGCGCGGGTGAACACGTCCACCGTCATGCCGCGTCGGGCCAGCTGGCGGGCCATGTTCAAGACGTAGACGTTCATGCCTCCGGCATCGCCCACGCCGGGCTGCTCCAGCGGCGAAGTGTGCAGGGAAATCATCGCGACGCGCATGCCCCACATAGTAGTTGGCGGCCTCGAAGGGAGGCGCGCTTCGTCGCTATACTGGGCGGAAGCAGACGATGTGATCATCAACCCGGGGCGCGAGAGCCCGCACGAGCGGAGGAACAACCGTGTCAGCATTCGAGACCGAGGCATGGCTCAAGAGCTATTCGGAGTGGACGCCGCACTCGCTGGACTACGGCGAAACGACCCTGCTCGACGTCTACGACAACAACGTGGCCATCAACGCCGCCAAGCCCGGCACCTGGTTCTTCGGCCGCGCCCAGACCTGGGGCGAAGTGGACAAGCTGGTGTGCCGCGCGGCCGCCGGGTTGCGCGCTTTCGGCGTGCGCCCCGGGGACCGGGTGGCCTTGGCCATGCCGAACTGCCCGCAGCACGTCGTGGCGTTTTGGGCGGTGCTCAAGCTCGGCGCCACCGTCGTCGAGCACAACCCGCTGTACACGGCGCATGAGCTCCAGGACCCCTTCGACAACCACGGCGCGCGCGTGGCCATCGTGTGGGACAAGTCCGCCCCCGTCTTCGAGACGCTGCGCGAGAGCACCTCGCTGGAGACCATCGTGTCGGTCAACATGATCGAGGCAATGCCGAAACTGCAGCAGCTGGCGCTGAAGATCCCGCTGCCCAAGCTCCGGGAGTCCCGCGACGCGCTGCACGCCCCCGCCCCGAACACGGTTCCGTGGGAGGCGCTGATCGGCACGGCCATCGGCGGCGACGGCGAGGACGTCGTCTCCGATCCGTCGGTGACCACGGACACCATCGGCGTGATCATGTACACCTCCGGCACCACCGGCAAGCCGAAGGGCGCGCAGCTGTCGCACGGCGCGTTGTACTCCAATATCTTGCAGGGCAAGTACTGGGTGGAGGGCCTGGGCGACGAGCAGGAGCGCATGCTCGCCGCGCTGCCGTTCTTCCACGCCTACGGGCTGACCATGGTGCTGACGCTCTCCGCGTTGATCGGCGGGGAAATGGTGATCGTGCCCTCGCCGAAGCTCCCGTTGATCCTCGAGGCCTTCAAGAAGCGCTCGCCGACGTGGATGTCGGGCGTGCCCACGCTGTTTGAGAAGCTCATGGACGCGGCCGAGGAACAGGGCGACGCCGAGCAGCTCAAGAGCGTGCGCAACACCTTCTGCGGTGCGGCGACCATGCCGCCGGAGATCGTGGCGAAGTGGGAGGGGATGACCTCCGGGCTGTTCGTGGAGGGCTACGGCCTGACCGAGACCTCCCCGATCCTCATCGGCACCCCCATGAACGACGCCCGCAAGGTCGGCTACATCGGCGTGCCCTTCCCCGACACCGAGATCCGCATCGTCGACCCCGAGAATCCCGACGAGCTCATGCCCGACGGCACGGAAGGCGAGATCCAGGCCCGCGGCCCGCAGATCTTCTCCGGCTACCTCAACAACGAGGAAGCCACCGAAGAGGCCTTCCACGACGGTTGGTTCCGCACCGGCGACGTCGGCGTGATGGACGAAGACGGTTTCGTGAAACTGGTCGCCCGCATCAAGGAAGTCATCATCACCGGCGGCTTCAACGTCTACCCCGCCGAGGTGGAGGAAGTGCTGCGCGGGCACTCGGACGTGGAAAACGTCGCCGTCGTGGGCCGTCCGCGGGAGGACGGTTCCGAGGACGTCGTCGCGTGTGTCACGCTGCGCGAGGGCGCGGCCATCGACCCGGAGGGGTTGAAGGAGTTCGCCCGTGGGCGTCTGACCCGCTACAAGGTGCCGCGCACTTTCTA
>CALZCR010000020.1 GCA_945631445.1 uncultured Corynebacterium sp.
GAAGAAAAACTCGATCCCACCCTCATCGACGCCAAGGTGATCTACCAGCAGCCCTACACCGAATTCGACATGCTGGACGTGCCGACGGCCTTCAAGCCGCGGGTCGGACACCTGGACCTGGTTGATCTGGAAAACGCTTTCGGAGTGCTGGAGGGCGAGAACATCTTCGAGCAGCGCGAAATCTCCCGTGACGGCGCCGTGGTGGCCGTCCGGCCCGACCAGTACGTCGCCGGGGTCTTCCCGCTAACCGACACCGAGGGACTGGGCAGCTTCCTGAACGGGATCTTCCCGAACATGTAGGCGTTGTCCATATGCCGCTGAGGTCTCGGGTGGTCATTGACTGCCCGAGGCTTTCGTCTTTCCAGGCAGGTCATTCGTTGGATCAGCCAGCTGGGCATCAGTAGGTGCGCAAGTAACTGTCTGTCAGTGAAGGAAAACCATTGCCGGTACTGAGCTAGGAATGTCTCACCACGGTCGGTATCCGATCTCGTCCGGAGTGCAAATGGGCAGCCAAGAGAGAAAGGCTGGCGAAGCACCCTTATTCCGCAATTCAATCCCGTTGTAACAGCCTTGCAGCATTCCCGTCTTCGTGGTTCCTGCAGGCTGGGAGACTCTCCACTGCTGACCGTCGAATTCAAAAGCTAAACGCCAATCCGTCTGATTCTGCGATACCCAGGCAAAACGGCCGTCACAATACTCCACTACGGTTCGATTCGAGTCACGCCATTGCCATTCTGCGTCGTTGAACGCCTGCGGGGAGCAGTCGCCACGCGGTGGGGCAGGTGCTGGAGCAGGTGCATTCGGGCTGATTCCCGGGATACTTGACCCCGCGGGAATCGGGATCAAGTTCTGAATGTCCTGCACAGTCGGCAGCTGAGACTGGATCATGTTCTGCAGAGAAGTTACTTGTTCTTCAATAATCGCTGTATCAAACTGCGGGATACTCGACTGTGCAGTAGCCGAAGATGCAAGTCCAACAGTGGCACTTACGGCTGCTGTCAGAGCTACAGCGGTTCGTTTGATGTTCTTCATTTTTGTTTTTCTTCCCCAGCTTTCGGCGTGCGACTAGCAGCGACACGGATTACCACAACCCGCTTCTCGAATGAGCACCACTTTTCCAGCTCTCACCCCATAGTCAGCGAGAGCCTTTACATGTTATGCCGTCTTCTTTCCGCCTATGCACTTAAGAGCTGGCAAGAGTCCAAATAGCCGCGGTCTGCTTCCTAGGCAAGAACCTGCGGGCAAGATTCCCCCAAAGCACATTTCACGACCAGCCGACCCCAGAAACAAAAGAAACCGGAGGCCACACCCTCTTTCGAGTTTGTGATCTCCGGCTGTTGCAGTTCGAGAACCGCACGTGGTGCCCGGGGAGGGACTTGAACCCTCACGTTCTTGCGAACACTGGCACCTGAAGCCAGCGCGTCTGCCAATTCCGCCACCCGGGCGGGCGACTTATTTAATATAACAACAGCAGTTGGATATACACAAATCGCCAGCTCATGACGGCTTTCGATGCACTAAAATCACTGTGTCCGAGCCGCCGCGCATGTCGCAATGGCTACGGATTAGGGGCCGGGTCATTCTATACTGTCCGCACCGGCCTTAATTGGAAGTAGAAAGGAGGCCGCTTCATGTCTTTTATGGCGCAACTGGCCAAGTTCGACAGCAGGCTGCAACGCGGCCTCGACAATGCTTTCGCCCTCGTCTTCGGTGGCCGTGTCGTGCCCGCCGAGATCGAGGAGCTGCTCAAGCAGCAGGCCATGGACAACCTCACCGCCACCGACGACGATCACCTGATCGCCCCGAACGTGTACACGGTGGGCGTGTCCTCGAGAGATCTGGAAAACCTTTCCCAGGACCAGGGCCTGCCGGCGCTCTTCGCCGAGCAGATGACCCGCTACACCCGTAACCAAGGGTGGGAGCTCGCAGGTGAGCCGGTGGTGCGCATCGCCGAGGAATCGGGCTTGCGCACGGGCCAGCTGCGGGTATCGTCCTACATCTCTCCCGACCCTGAGCTCGGCAGTGGCTTTGACGCCATCGAGACGGACCCTGAGCCGGCCGCTCCCCCACGGGGTTCTGCGGCCGCATCTTCCCTAGAGCCTGAGGAGGCCGAAGTGACTGAGATCTTCAACCGCGAGGGATCAACCTCAAGCCAGAGCGCGACGATGACGCCGGTGGTGTCGTTGTTGCTGCAGGACGGTTCTTCGCGGACGCATCACCTGCAGGAGGGATCCACCATCATCGGCCGCAGCAACGCGGCGGATTTCCGCCTGCCGGACACGGGCGTGTCCCGTGAGCATGCGGAGATCACGTGGGACGGCCGCGACGCCGTCCTGGTTGATCTGGAGTCGACGAACGGCACGACCGTCAACCAGACCCCGATCGACAACTGGCTGCTCGGTGACGGCGACGTCATCACCATCGGCCACTCGAACATCGAGGTTCGCATTTACACTCCCGACAACGTTTAAGGAGGGACGATGGATACGGTTGTGCTGACAGCCATTCGTTTCGGCCTGTTGATCCTGCTGTGGGTGTTCATTCTGGTCGCCCTCAACGCCATGCGCGTGGACGCGAATAAAGCGGCGGGTCAACGACGAACGAGCAAGAAGGCGGGAAGCACGACCAAGGCCGCCGTCTCCCGTGAGAAAGTGGGCCACCTGACGGTGGTCGAGGGTCCCTTGCAGGGCTCGCACATGGATATTTCTTCCCTGTCCGAGGTCGTCATGGGCCGTAGTTCGGACTGCCACTTCGTGCTCGGCGACGACTACGCGTCGTCGCGCCACGCCCGGTTGTTCCGCCGCGGCTCCGAGTGGTTCGTCGAGGACCTGGAGTCGCGCAACGGCACCTTCGTCGGCGGCTACCGCATCGACCAGCCCGAACAGGCCTCCACCGGCACGGACATCAAGATGGGTCGAACGACAGTGAGGTTGATTCCGTGAGCCTGATCCTGAATTACGCGGTCGCCTCGGATCGCGGGCTGGTACGCCAGGACAACGAGGACTCCGCCTACGCGGGCCCGCACATCCTGGTGTTGGCGGACGGCATGGGCGGGCACGCGGCCGGCGAGATCGCCAGCCAGATCATGGTCAACCACATGATCAAGCTCGACCGCGACCCGCAGGACAACGACCTGCTGGCGCTGCTGGGCGGATACTCCGACGACGCGAACCGGCAGATCGCGGAGACGGTGCGCACCCAGCCGGAGACGGAGGGCATGGGCACTACCCTGACCTCCTTGTTGTTCAACGGCACGAACTTCGGTCTGATCCACGTCGGCGACTCCCGCGGCTACCGCCTGCGGGACGGCAAGCTCGAACAGATCACCGTCGACGACACGTTCGTGCAGTCGCTGGTGGAAAAGGGCAAGCTCGACCCGGGCGACGTGTCGTCCCACCCGCAGAAGGCCCTGATCCTCAAGGCCTACACCGGCACGCCGGTGGAGCCGTCGCTACGGCTCCTGGACGCCCAGCCGGGCGACCGGCTGCTGCTGTGCTCCGACGGGTTGTCGGACCCGGTGACCGCGTCGACGATCGAGGAGACGCTGCGCCAAGGCACCCCGGAGATCGTCACGCAGCGGCTCGTCGAGCTGGCGCTGCGCTCCGGCGGCCCGGACAACGTCACCGTCGTCGTCGCCGACGTCCTAGACGACGCGGAGATCGACGAAAAGACGCGCGCCCAGGTACCGAAGAAGCCGGCCACCGCCGGCGCCCTCAACGGACCCGTCGAGGTCTCGCACCCGGACACGGCCGCCGGCCGGGCCGCCGCGCTGTCGCGGCCCGCGGCCAGCGCCCAGCCGAATAAGTCGGTGACGGTCCCGCCGGCGACCGTCGAGAAGTTCGACGACGACGAACCCGTCGACGACGCCGAGGAGGGCCCGAGGAAAGGCCGGTGGATCGGCCTGATCGTCGCGCTGCTGGTGATCCTGGGACTGATCGGCGGCGGATGGTGGTTGCTCTCCCGTATGGACGACAACTATTTCCTCGCCACGGACAACGTCGACGGCGAGGAACTCTTCGTCATCGAACAAGGCGTCAACTTCTCCGTCTTCGGACGCGACCTCCACGAACCCGTGCAGGGCGCGTGCCTGAACGCGGGCGGCGACCTACGGGTCCTGGACCTGGCCGACCTGCCTGCGGAAGGAAACGACGACTGCGCCGCCTTCGGCCCGCAGGATCTGCCGGAATCGGCGCGCGCCGGCCTGGACGCCCTCGACGGCGGCAGCTACGAACAGGTCACGCAACAGCTGCGTAACCTCGCGCAACAAGCGTTGCCGGTGTGCATCACCGTGGAGCCGGAGGACCCCGACGCCGAGACCCAAACCGAAGCCGGGGCGGGCGACCTCGCCCAGCCCGGCGTGAACTGCCGGGAGGTGTGATCATGAGTCGAATTTTTTCCCGACGCACGGAACTGGGCCTGCTCGTCCTGGCCACCGTCGTGCTGGCGCTGATGCTGGTCTCGCTGGAACTTTCCCAGGGCAACGCCCTGACCACGGACATGCTGTGGCTGATCGGCGGTTTCATCGCCGTGTTCGCGATCGCCCACTTCGTGATCTGTTTCGCGGCGCCGCACGCCGATCAAATCATGCTGCCCATCGCCGCGGTGCTCAACGCCGTCGGCCTGGTGATGATCTACCGGCTGGACTTGGCCTCCGGCGGGGCGCTCGCCTCCCGGCAGGTGCTCTGGACGCTGGTGGGCGTGGTGCTCATGGTCGCGGTGTTGTTTATCCTCTCCGACCACCGCACCCTGACCAGATACTCCTACCTGCTGGGCCTGGCGGGCATCATCCTGCTCGCCCTGCCGCTGGTGTGGCCGCAGCCGCCCGGCGCGGAGGCGCGCATCTGGATCTGGTTGGGCCCGCTGTCGGTGCAGCCGGGCGAGTTCTCCAAGATCTTGCTGCTGTTGTTCTTCGCGCAGCTGCTCACGCAGAAGCGCGCGCTGTTCACGGTGGCGGGTTACCGCTTCTTAGGCATCACTTTCCCGCGGTTGCGGGACTTGGCGCCGATTCTGGCGGTGTGGTTCATCGTCATCATGATCATGGCGGTGTCCAATGACTTCGGTCCGGCGCTGCTGCTGTTCATCACGGTGCTGGGCATGTTGTACATGGCCACGGGCCGGGTGTCCTGGCTGGTGATCGGTCTGGTGCTGATCGCGGTGGGCGGCACGGCGGTGTATTCGGTCTCGGGCAAGATTCAGGAGCGCGTGACCAACTTCCTGGATCCCGTAGGCAACTACGAGACGACCGGTTATCAGCTCAGTCAGGCGTTGTTCGGCATGAGCTGGGGCGGGTTGACCGGCACCGGCCTGGGTGAGGGTCACCCGGAGACCGTGCCGGTGGCGCACTCGGACTTTATTTTGGCCGCGATCGGCGAGGAGTTGGGGCTGATCGGCTTGGCCGCGGTGCTGGTGCTGTTCGCGGTGCTGGTGGCCCGTGGTTTCCGGACGGCGCTGACGGTGCGCGATTCCTACGGCAAGCTCGTGGCCGCCGGGTTGTCGTTGACGATCGCCGTGCAGGTGTTCGTGGTCGCCGGCGGGGTGACGGCGCTGATGCCGATGACGGGTCTGACGACTCCGTTCATGTCCGCCGGCGGTTCGGCTTTGATGGCGAACTACGTGTTGTTGGGGCTGTTGCTGGTGATTTCGAATTCGGCCCGCCGGCCGAAGGAGCAGGACGCGGCGGAGGCCGCGCAGCGGCCGCTGTCGTCGGGTGATCCGGACAGCCCGGGCACCGCGATGATTCCAGTGTCCGATCCGAAGGCACGGGGGTCGCGCCGATGAACAAGTCCATTCGCTGGGGCGCGTTGTTCGCGCTCGTGCTGACGCTGATTTTGTTGATCAACATCACGATCGTGCAGGCGTTCCGGGAGGATGAGTACGCCCAGAACGCGTTGAATCCGCGCGGCCTCTACGAGATGCAGCAGACGCACCGCGGGCAGATCAACGCCGGCGGTCAAGTGCTCGCGGCGTCGCAGGCCGACGAGGACGGCATCTACGACCGTTCTTATCCGACGATGCCGGTGGAGTTCGGCCCCATCCTGGGCTATCTCTCCGACCAGTACGGCACCGCCGGCCTGGAGGCCAGCTTCAACGGGGTGCTCACCGGCACGGATTCCGCCGTGGCCGGGGCCCGGTTGTGGGATTCGTTGACGGGCGCGGAACAGCGCGGCGCCAACCTGGAGCTGACGGTCGACCCGAACCTGCAGCAGGTGACGTACAACCAGCTGGCGCAGAGCGGTTATGAAGGCGCGGCGGTGGCGATGCGCCCCTCGACGGGGGAAGTGTTGTCGCTGGCCTCCACGCCGTCGTACGACCCGAATCCATTGACCAATTCCGCCACGGCCAGTCAAGCGTGGGAGTCGCTGAACAATGATCCGGGGCAGCCGTTGATCAACACGGCGACCCAGGAGACGTTGCCGCCGGGGTCGATCTTCAAGATCATCACCACGGCGGCGGGACTGCAGGCCGGGTACACCCCGGATTCGCAGTTGACCGGCGCCGCGGAGATCACCTTGCCGGACACTGTCACCACGTTGACGAACTACGCGGGCCAGACCTGCGGCGGTTCGCCGACGGTGTCGTTGACCACCGCCTTCTCCCTGTCGTGCAACACCGCGTTCGTGGAGATGAGCACCGACGTCGGTGCCGAGGGGCTGCGCTCGACGGCCGAGGCTTTCGGCGTGGGCGAGACCTACGACCTGGGACTGCAGATGTCTTCCGGCGGCATGGGCGAGATGCCCGACCTGGCCGCTGTGGCGCAGTCCTCCATCGGCCAGCGCGACGTGACCATGTCCGCCCTGCAGGCCGCGGTGATGGCGGCGACCGTCGCCAACGACGGCCGCCGCATGGCGCCCTACCTCGTGGAGACGATCACCGAGCCCGACCTGACGGTCTTACGGGAAAACGAGCCCCGGGAAGTCACCCAGGCCGTCACCCCTGAGGAGGCCGCCACGCTCGAGCAGTTGATGTTCGCCTCGGAGCGGTCCACCTCCGGCTATGACGGCAACGGTTACGCCTCCAAGACGGGCACCGCCGAACACGGCGACGGCAGCGTGGGCCCGCACGTCTGGTACGTGGCCTACGACCCCGCCAAGGACGTGGCGGTGGCCGTGGTGATCAAGAACGGCGGCGGTTACGGCGCCAGCGCCACCGGCGGCCAGCTCGCCGCCCCCATCGGGCGCACGATGTTGGCCACCGCCCCGGCCGCCGGCGAGGGAGGTGCCTAGCACCATGGAAAACAAGGAACAGCTGCAGGGCTTGCTCGGCGACGACTACACGCTGCAATGGGTGATCGGCCGCGGCGGCATGTCAACCGTGTGGCTCGCCGACGACAACCGCAGCGACACCGAAGTCGCCGTGAAAGTGCTGCGCCCGGAATTTTCCAACAACGACGAGTTCTTGGCCCGCTTCCGCAACGAGGCGGTCGCGGCGGAGGACATCCACTCCGACAACGTGGTGCGCACCTACGACTACCGGGAAGCCCCGGACCCGGCGGGCCACACCTTCTGTTTCCTCATCATGGAATACGTGCGCGGCGAGTCGCTGGCCGACATGCTGCAGCGGGAGAAGGCGCTGTCGGAGGAACTCGCCCTCGACGTGATGGAACAGGCCGCCCACGGTCTGTCGATCCTGCACCGCAACGGGTTGGTGCACCGCGACATCAAGCCCGGCAACCTGATGGTCACGCAGAACGGGCAGGTCAAGATCACGGACTTCGGCATCGCGAAGGCCGCGGCCGCGGTGCCGTTGACGCGCACCGGCATGGTGGTGGGCACGGCCCAGTACGTCTCCCCGGAGCAGGCGCAGGGCCAGGAGGTCGGCGCCTCCTCCGACGTGTATTCCTTGGGGGTGGTGGGCTACGAGATGCTCGCCGGTGAACGGCCTTTCCGCGGCGACAGCGGGGTGTCCGTGGCGTTGGCGCACGTCAACAACGCCCCGCCGGCCCTGCCGACGACGGTCAGCGCCCCCACCCGGGAATTGATCGGCATCTCGTTGCGCAAGGACCCGGCCACCCGCTTCGCCGACGGCAATGAGCTGGCGTTGGCGGTGTCCGCCGTGCGGCTCGGGCAACGTCCGCCGCAGCCCGCGTCGGCGGCGATGAACCAGCTCGCCGCGGAGCCTTCGCCGACCGCCTCCACCCACATGCTGGGCCAGACGGCGCAGCCGACGACGATCCACCCGGCCGCGACCGGGATGACGGGCGCCGCGCCCGCCCGTCCCCGGACGGCGGATCAGCCGCCGGTCCCCGCCCGCCGGAAGCAGCAGCGCTCCGGCGGCGTCGCCGTGGGCCTGCTCATCGCGCTCGCCGTCGCCGGGGCCGTGGCCGCGGGTATCTGGGCGGCGGCCAGCGGCGTCTTCGGCGGGGAGAGCGAAGAGACGACCACCCCCGACACCACGACGCTCTCGCCCGAGGTCGTCACCGAATGGGTCACCCCGACGCAGGAGCAGGCTCCGGTCGAGCCGACCACCGTGATCCAGGAGCCGACGGCGCCGCCACAACCGCAGCAGCCGCAATCCGACCCGACGCAGCCGGGCACCGCGCCCGCACCGGCGGACCGGCCCACCACGCAGGCCCCGGCGCCGGGCCCGGGTCCGGGGCCAGGCCAAGGTCCCTCGCAGCCGGGGAGCCCGCAACAGCCGAATCCGGCCCCGGCAGACCCGGGAACCGGTAACAATGGAGGGGACACTGGAGGCGACGGCGCCGGCGGTGGCACCGGCGATGGCGCGACGAACGGCGCGCAGCCTGCGCCACCTCCCGCCGACGAGTCGAACGGCGAGTCAGGTCAACAGACCGAGTCCTTTGAAGGGGGCGCGTAATGGCACTGCTCAACGACCGCTATGAACTCGGCGACGTCATCGGCACCGGCGGCATGTCCGACGTCTACCGCGCCGACGACACCCTGCTGGGCAGGGAAGTCGCCGTGAAGATCCTCAAGCAGGAGCTGTCGCGCGACGTCAACTTCCGGGAACGCTTCCGCCGGGAAGCGCAAAACTCCGCCCGCCTGAACCACCCCAACATCGTCTCCGTCTACGACACCGGTGAAACCGAGATCGAGGGTTTCCAGGTGCCGTTCATCGTCATGGAGATCATCTACGGCCGCACCCTGCGCAGCATCGTCCGCGAAGACGGCCCGCTGTCACCCGACGAGGCCGCGGAACTGCTCGTGCCCGTGTGCTCCGCTTTGCAGTCCTCCCACGACGCCGGCATCATCCACCGCGACATCAAACCGGCGAACGTCATGGTCACCAACACCGGCGCGCTGAAGGTCATGGACTTCGGCATCGCCCGCGCGCTTGACGACGCAACCTCCGCCATGACCCAGACCGCCGCGGTCATCGGCACCGCCCAGTACCTGTCGCCGGAGCAGGCCCGCGGAAAGTCCGCCGACGCCCGCTCCGACGTCTACGGCCTGGGCTGCGTCCTCTACGAAATGGTCACCGGAGAGCCCCCCTTCGAAGGCGACAGCCCGTTTGCCGTGGCCTACCAACACGTGCAGGAGGATCCGCAGCCGCCGTCCGAGCGCATCGGCGCGGAGACGCTCTCGCCCACCGCCGCCTTGAACATCGACGCGGTGACGCTCACCGCCATGGCCAAGCACCCGGCGGACCGCTACCAGTCGGCGGCCGAGATGGGCGAGGACCTGGCGCGGCTGTCCCGCGGGTCGGTCACCCAGGCCGCTCGCGCCCACATCGACCCCGCCGACGAGGAAGCGCCCACCAGGGTGGCCCCGCCCGTCGCCGCGGGTGCGGCCACGGGCACGGCCGCCACGAAGCTGGCTTCCGCCACCCCGCCGCCGGCCCAGCCCGCCACGACGGCCGCCGGCGCACAACCTGTCCAGGCCACCCCCTCCGCCCGCACCAACTGGGCGAAGTGGATCGCGATCCTGCTCGCGGCGTTGATCGTAGTGGCCCTCGGCGTCTTCGCCGTGGATTTCTTCCGCACCACCGGCACCGGCAACGGTTCCGAACCCGGGCCCGGCACGACGACGATCTCCGATGAGTCCGCGGTGCCCGACGTCGTCGGGTGGGAGGAAGACGACGCCGTCGCCGCGCTGGAGGAAGCCGGTTTCGTCGTCGAGGTCGAGACCGAACCCAGCCCCGAGGTCGAGCGCGGCCTCGTCACCGGCACCGATCCGGCCGCAGGCTCGATGCTTCGCCCCGGCACCACCGTCACCTTGGCGGTGTCCAGCGGCCCGGAAATCACCGACGTGCCCGACCTCACCGGCCTGACCGCCCAGGAAGCCCAGGAGGCGCTCGACGACGCCGGACTGCTGCTGAACTCGCAGGTCAACGAGGAGCGCTCCGACTCCGTCGAGGCGGGCCGGGTGCTGTCGCAGAACCCGGCGGCCGGTTCGCAGATCTCGAAGGGCACCCAGGTCAGCATCACCGTCTCCGCGGGGCCGAACCTGGTCACGGTGCCGTCGCTGCGCGGCATGCAGCTGGAGGAGGCGCAGGCCACGCTGGGGTCGTTGAACCTGACCCCGGAGGTCACCTACCTCGACTCCGCCTCCCCCGAGGGGCAGGTGTTACGCGTCATCGACGCCGGCGCCCAGGTCGCCCCCGGCTCCACGGTGACGCTCGAGGTGTCCAACGGCATGGTGATGTCCATGCCGGACGTCACCCGCTTAAACCGGGCGGACGCGTTGCGCACGCTGCGCGACGCCGGTTGGCAGGGCAGCGACCAACAGCTGGTCGTCGGTGAGCCGGTCGGCACGGGCGCGCTTCTCGACGAAGGCCTGGTCGCCGTCTCCGAACCTGCCGCTGGCGCGCAGTTGCGCTCCGACGCCGAGGTCAGGATCCGGTTGTACGACTTCGACCTGGCGCAGCTCGCCCCCCGCCTGCCCTAGCGTCCGGGGCGGCTGCGGGGCGGCTGCTAGGATTGCCTTCAAGTTCACGTCGATTCCGTCAATCGCCCCGTGTTTAAGGATATAGATGCCTAAAGCCAAGATCACTCAGAATTCCGCCGTTCCGTCGTCGAGCGGCACGTCACCGAGCCGGACTCCGGTC
>CALZCR010000021.1 GCA_945631445.1 uncultured Corynebacterium sp.
GTGACCGCCTGGACGTCCTCGGCGGGGATCTCGCCGACCTCGTCGGCGTCGAAGCGCACGGTGACGATGCCGGTGGTCTCATCGGGGCTCAGCGGGCTGACGGCCGCGACGTCGGCGGCGATCTTTTCTTCGGGCACCCCCTGTGCCTGCAGCTGCGGGACCATCTGGGCCTGCAGCCCCTGTTCCGCCAAGACGGGGTCGACGATCGACTCCGGGTCGGCGAGCACGCCGGTCGCGCGGACGTCGTCAAGCAGTGCGTTGACCTCGGCGTTGACGTCCGGATCGACCAGGGTGCGACCTTCCGGGGCCTGGACGACGATGCTGCCGGTGGGCGCGGTGGTGGAGTCTTCGGCGTCGTCGAAGCGCTCCTGCATCTTTTCCATGGTGGTCACGGAGTCGAGCCCCGGCATGCTGAAGTTCGAGGAGGGCGTCTTTCCGAAGACGCCGGCGAGTACGCCGACGCCGATCAGCAGCGCGAGCCAAAAGGCCAGAAACGGCCAGGCGGTACGGTAGGCGCGGCTACCGAGGCGATACAGGAAGGTGGCCATGCGGCAGGAGGTCCTTAACAGAGGAGGGACAGAGCAAACAGTGCGACCTTAGATCATTTTGCACACCCCGCGCAAAGTTGCACCCTCCCTGCAAACCTGGCGAGGACGAAGCCTCCTAGGCTTCCCGTTCCTGGGCGCGCCGGTCCCGGATCCTGCGCAACCGAGCCGTCAGCGTCGGATGTTCCTGCATCGCCGCAGGCAAGTCGATGAGCAGGTTGAGACGCTGGTAATAACGCACCGGGCTAAGTCCCAGCTCCGCGCGGATCGCCTCTTCCTTCGCCCCGATCGAACGCGGCGCCCGCTTCTCGAAGTCGAGGATGCGGGCGTCGATGTCGCTGAGTTCGGCCATGCTTAAACTGTATGCCATGACCATCCGCCCCATCGTCATTTACGGCGACCCCGTCCTGCACACCCCGACCGAAGAAGTCACCGAGTCCCCCGCCGAACTCGCTGAGCTGATCGCGGACATGCACGAGACCATGGACGCCGCCAACGGCGTCGGCCTCGCCGCCAACCAGATCGGCGTGAACAAGCGCCTCTTCGTCTACCACTGCCCCGACGTCGAAGACGCCGACGGCAACGAAAAGCCGGACGGCGGCATGCGCCGCGGCACCGTCATCAACCCGGTCCTGGAGACCTCGGAGATCCCGAAGACCATGCCCGACGAAGACGACGACCAAGAAGCCTGCCTCTCCGTCCCCGGCGAATCCTTCCCCACCGGCCGCGCCCACTGGGCCAAGGTCACCGGCGTCGACGAAAACGGCGATCCCGTCGAAGTCGAAGGCTACGGCTTCTTCGCCCGCTGCCTGCAGCACGAGGTCGGCCACCTCGACGGCTACGTCTACACCGACGTCCTGATCGGCCGGAACAAGCGCGCCGCCAAAAAGGCCGTCAAAGCCAACGGGTGGACCGAACCGGGCCAGACCTGGACCCCGGGCGTCGACGACGACCCCTTCGGGCACTAAATGTCACGCATCTTCCGCTCCGACGACGTCTCCGTGGGCGAGCGCATCGTCGTCCGCCGCCGGTTCGGCGAGACCTTCTCCGACGTGATCGGCCACGTCACGGCCCTGGACCCGCTGACGGTGCGGCCGCAGGAGGTCGGCGGCTTCCCGTCGTCGCTCGACGAGGTTGTCGTCCCGGACGAACAGATCCACATCGTCAAACGGCTCAGCCCGCGCACCATCCGCAACTCCGACATCCGGCACGTGGAGACCGCCTACGCCAAGGCCTTCCCCGGCGTCGAACACACGTGGACCGAGGACGGGCAGTGGCTGATGCGCGCGGGCGACGGCATCACGGAACGCTCCAACTCCGCGACCCCCTTGGGACCTTCCGCCGGCTTCACGGAACTGCCCCTGGCCGAGATCGAGGCCTTCTACTCCCGCCACGACCTGCCGGTGCAACTGCACATCCCCGAGCGCATCGGCAAACCCGCCGAACGCCTCGTCGGGGCCGGCGGTTGGACGCTCGGCCCGGAAATCCTCGTCATGGTCCGTAGCTTGCAGGACCTGAGCGACCTGCCGGCCCCGTTACCGGACGGCGCCGCCGCCGGGTTGGCTTTCTCCGTCGATGAGCAGCCCGACGCCGACTGGCTGGCGCTCTACCACTTCCGGGGCCAAGAACTGCCCACCCGGGCCCTGCGATTGCTGCACGACCAGATCGACGGGACCATGGGATTTGCCCGGTTGACGACCCCCGCCGGCGAGACCGTCGCCATCACCCGCGCCACCCTGACCGAATCCGGTGACGAGACGGTGTGGCTGGGATATTCCGCGGTGGAGGTCACCCCGGCGTGGCGCAGGCAAGGGTTGGGCACCCGCCTCGGCGCGGACACCGTGTACTGGGGCGCCGACCGCGGCGCCGAGAAGGCGTACCTGCAGGTCGTCTCGTCGAACGCCGCCGGCATCGCGCTCTACGACAAGCTCGGTTTCTTGGAGCAGCACCGGCACCGCTACGCCCGCCGGGACACGTAGGCTGGGGCGTGTTCGACGTCATCGTCCGCCCTACCTCTCGGGAGCAGACCTTTCACATGCACGCCTACACGTACTTGTCCTTCCCCGGCACCGGCGCCGAAGCACTGACCTACTACCAGTACATCTTCGGCGGCAAACTCGAGCTGACCACCTACGGGGAACTCACCGGCGCATTCCCCTTCGACCCGCCCGCAGACGCCCTGGCGCACGGGACGTTGGTCGCCGACGGACTGAGCCTGGCGGGCGGCGACGACGTCATGGCGCCCACGGCGGACGCGTTGGACTCCCGCGCCTACTCTTTTCTGCTGAACTACGCCACGGTGGCGGAGGCGGAGAACATGCTCGCGAAATTCACCGCTTCCGGCGCGGACCTGACCATGCCGTTGGCCCCGGTCGCGTGGGGCGCGCACTACGGGCAGGTCACCGACCGGTACGGCGTGCTGTGGGCGGTCAACGTCCCCGCCGGATCTGATCCGGCCGCGGGCTGACCCGGCCGCGGGCCGATCAGGTCAGATACTCCCCGGGCGAGGCCACCACGGGCTTGCCGTGCGCGTCCAACAGCGGGGTCAGCCCGCCCGCGGAGCCGCGCGCAAACTCCAGGTAACAGACCCCCGTGGTCGTGTCGACGAGGATGACCCGGCGCGTCATTCCTTCACTCTCTTTATGAATGGTGCGAAATCTGTTCATGTCCACGGAGTCTAGTTTCCCACCGACCGACGCCCGCGGCTTTTGCCCGGGTAGGCTGTTAGCCATGCGAATCGCCACCTGGAACGTGAACTCGGTCCGCAGCCGCGCCGACCGCATCGTCGATTTTTTGACCCGCCACGAGATCGACGTGCTCACGCTGCAGGAAACCAAGGTCAAGGACGACAAGTTCCCTTACGAGACCTTCATTGAACTCGGTTACGAGGTGGCCCACGTCGGTTACCACCAGTGGAACGGGGTGGCCATCCTCTCCCGCGTCGGCCTGGAAGACGTCGCCGACCACTTCCCCGGGCAGCCGGGATTCCACAAGGACCCGGCGCAGCCGCAGGACCGGGAGGCCCGTGCGGTGGGCGCCACCTGCGGCGGCGTCCGGGTGTGGAGCCTGTACGTGCCCAACGGCCGGGAGATCGGCGACCCCCACTACGAGTACAAACTGGCGTGGCTCTACCAGTTAGGGTTTCACGTGGAACATCAGCTGACGGAAGACCCGCACCAGCAGCTGGTGCTCACCGGGGACTTCAACATCGCCCCGCGAGACGAAGACGTGTGGGACATCTCCGCCTTCGAAGGCAAGACCCATGTCACGGAACCGGAACGCGCGGCCTTCGACATGCTGCTGGAGTCCGGGCTGACGGAGGTCACCCGCGGGCTGACGCACGAAAAGTACACCTACTGGGACTACAAGGGGATGCGCTTCCAGAAGGGCGAGGGCATGCGCATCGACTTCCAGCTCGCCTCCGAGTCTCTCGCCGGGCTGGCGAAGGACGCTTTCGTCGACACCGAGGAGCGCTCCGGCAAGGGCGCCTCCGACCACGCCCCGGTGGTGGTGGACTTTGCGGGCGCCGGCCAGAGCGCGCCCGCCTACGACGAAGTCCGCTGACGCCCGTGAGCATCGACGTCGACCTGACGACGTGGCAATGGATCGGCCTGATCCTCGAATACGGCATCAAACTGCTCGCCATCGGCATCGTCCCGGAGGACCGCAAACCCTCCTCCGCCAACGCCTGGCTGCTGCTGATCCTCTTCCTGCCGATCGTCGGCCTGCCGTTGTATCTGCTGATGAGCTCCAACTTCGTCAGCCGACGCCGCCACCGCATCCAACAAGAGGCCAACGTCATGGTCGGCGACGCGCAGCGGGACGTCCCGGACCACCCCGTGGACATGGACCCCCACCCGGAGATCGAGTCGATGCTGCGGCTCAACCGCACCCTGACCACCTTCCCCGCCACGGTGGGCCACAACCAGGGGCTCTGGTCCGACTACGAACAGGCCCTGCAGCGCCTCGTGGAGGTCGTCGACGGCGCCCGCGACTACGTCCACGTCGAGGTCTACATCCAGGCCTGGGACGAGACCACCGACGCGTTCTACCGGGCCCTCGGCCGCGCCACTGACCGCGGGGTGACCGTGCGGCTACTCTTCGACCACATCGGCTCCCTGAAATACCCCGACTCCCGCAAACTGGGGAAAAGACTCAGCGACATCGGCGTCGAATGGCGCATGATGCTGCCGTTGGCGCCCTGGCGCGGACGGTTCCGCCGCCCGGACCTGCGCAACCACCGCAAGATCATCGTGGTGGACGGCGAAATCGGGTTCTTGGGTTCCCTCAACATCATCGACCGCGGCTACCTCATGGCCAACCACCGCCGGGCGGGGCGCCAGTGGATCGACGCGATGGTGGAGCTCACCGGCCCGATCGTCACCTCCATGGAGACGGTCTTCGCCGTGGACTGGTACAGCGAATCCGGCGAGTCCCTGGCGATTTCTCCCCCGGTCGACGACGGGGAGCGCCGCCCCGGCGACACCAACGTCCTGCAGATGATCCCCTCGGGGCCCGGCTACACGACGGAGCCGAACCTGCGGACCTTCGTCTCGATCATCCACCACGCCAAGAACCACCTGGTGATCTGCTCCCCCTACTTCATCCCGGACGAGGCGTTGCTGTCCGCGGTGACCACCGCCTGCTACCGCGGGGTGCGGGTGGATCTGCTCGTGTCCGAGAAGGCGGACCAGTTCATGGTGCACCACGCCCAGACCTCCTATTACCAAGCGTTGCTGGAGGCCGGGGTGCACATCCATCAATTCCCCGCGCCGTACATCCTGCACACGAAATTCCTCGTCGCCGACCACGGCCCCGAATCCGAGGTCCCCGTCGCGGCCTTCGGCTCCTCGAACCTGGACATGCGGTCTTTCGGACTCAACTACGAATCGACGTTGCTGGTGGCGAAAGGCGACCTGCTCGACGACCTGTACCGGCTGGGCGAGACGTATAAGTCCGTGTCGATCCCGCTGACGCTGGAGGAATGGAACAAGCGCGGGTTCTGGCGGCGCTACATAGACAACGTCATGCGTCTGACCAGCGCGCTGCAGTGACCCGGGCGAGGTGTTCTCAGGCGTCGCGGGCGCGCACCGCGAGCACGCCGAGCAGCCACACCGCCGCCGACCAGGCCACGAAGATCAGCATGGACCCGCCGAGCCCCCATTCCGCCCCGTAGACCGGGGCGCCGTGGATGACGGCGTCCATGTTCACGAACGGCAGCACGGTGTGGACCTCTTCGCCCCAGCGCGGCAGCAGGCGCACCGCCGTCTCAAACACGAGGTTCCACAGCACCAGCACGAAGATCGCGCCGGCGGACTGCCGCACCAGCATGCCGACCCCCTGACACAGGAACACCAGCACGGACATCGTCAGCGGAACCGCCCACAACGCGCGCTGACCGGCGGGATCGGAGAAAGGCGTGAACGCCCCCGGCGCGTCGGCGGCGAGCACCCCCAGCGCCACGAGGTAGGCGCCGGCCACCGCGACGCCCGAGATCAGCGCGGCGAGCACCGCGTACAGCAGCGCTTTCGCCAGAGCGACGTGTCCGCGGCGCGGGGTGGCCAGGAAACTTATCGACGGCAGCCCGTAGCGGTACTCGGTGGTCACCGTCATCGCCGCCTGAATCATGATGATCAAGACGCCGAAGCTGGTGAACCCGGTGAGCACGATGTCCGGGGTGATCATCGGCCCCGCCACGGCGGCACCCGGGGCGCCGAGATCTCCCGACAAAATCCTCACAGACCAGGTGGTCAACGCCGCCCAGCCGATCGACAGCGCCAGAATCAAGCCGGTCGTCCACCAGAATGAGGCGGTGGTGCGCAGCTTCGTCCATTCCGAGAGCAGGGTGTGGTGCAGCGTCACGGCTTCTCCTCCTGCGTCGGGTGCGCGGGCCGGGCCCGGTATTGTGCGCTGTCCCGGGTGGTCTGGATGTACGCGTCTTCCAGGGAGGCCCGGCGCTGGGTCAGCTCGGTCAGCGCGACGCCGCCGGCGAAGGCCAACGAGCCGATCTCGTCGGTGGTGTGGTCGGGGACTTCCAGGAACTGGCGTCCTTCCGGGTCCACGTCGACCCGGTGGTCGAGACCTTCTCGCCGCAGCAGATCCTGCAGGGCCGCCACGTCGGGGGTGCGCGCGATCACGGACGTGGCGGAATGCTCGCGGATGAACTCGTCCACCGAAGATTCGGAGACCAGGCGACCTTGCCCGATCACGATGAGGTGGTCGGCGGTCATGGCCATTTCCGCGAGCAGGTGCGAGGAGACGAACACCGTGCGCCCCTCCGCCGCGAGCGCCTGGAGCAGGCCGCGGACCCAGCGGATGCCTTCCGGGTCGAGGCCGTTGACCGGCTCGTCCAACAGGAGGACCTCCGGGTCCCCGAGCAGCGCCGCCGCCAGGCCGAGCCGTTGCCCCATGCCGAGGGAAAAACCGCCGGCTTTCTTGCCCGCCACCGCGCTTAACCCGACCAGGCCCAGCACCTCGTCCACTCGCCTGGCGGGCAATCCGTTGGAGTGGGCGAGCCAGAGCAGGTGGGCCGCGGCCGAACGGTTGGGGTGCACCGCCTTGGCGTCCAACAGGGCGCCGACCTTGGTCAGGGGGCGGGCGATGTCGGCGTAGCGGCGCCCGCCGATCGTGGCGGAGCCGGCGGTCGGTGCGTCCAGCCCCAGGATCATGCGCATGGTGGTGGATTTTCCCGCCCCGTTGGGGCCCAGAAAACCGGTGACCATGCCGGGGGCGACGGTGAAGCTCAGGTCGTCGACGGCACGGACCTTCCCGTAGTCCTTGGTGAGTCCGGACACTTCGATCATGCGTTCAACCTTGTCCCCGATTTCATGCGAACAACTCCGTGGCCAGGGTTTTCAACCTGGGCAGCGACTCCCGGAACGCCGGCATCAGTGGCAGGTCCTCGACCTCGTTCAGCGGCACCCAGCGCAGCTCCAAGGACTCTTCGTTGGGGTCGACGTCGATGCGGGCGCCGTCGCGGGTGACCGCCAGCACGGTGGTGTAGGTCCACCCGCCGGCCAGGGCCGGGCGGTCCGGGTCGGCCGGGAAGGGGCCGGCGGTGACTTCGCTGCGGCGGATGTCGATCAGGCGGGGATCGATGGACGTCTCCTCCACCGACTCCCGGACGGCGGCTTCCGCGGCGTCTTCGTGGGAGTCCCGCGCCCCGCCGGGCAGCGCCCAGGTTCCGCCCGCATTCGTCCATAACGCGCGATGCTGCATCAACAGTTCCGGTTCGGGTTCCGCCGCGATCAAGAACAGTCCCGCCGCCCCGTGACGGCCCCATACCCGAGCGCCGCCAGGAGCGGCCGCCCATCCATTTCCATCGCCTTCCATGCCCATGAGGTTACCCGCGGTGGCCCCGCAAGGGGTGTCATCCATGGCTAAGTGGTGGGACGAGGGGCTAGTGTTAAACAGATGAACGGCGTTGGGAGCCGTCACAGGACGGAGACGAACCCGGGAGGTCCCGCCGCGCCTGAGACCAGGGCGGAGGACGTCTCCCCATACAACGATGCCTGGATGGACGAGCTGGCGGCGGATCGCGCCAGCGGAGCCCGCACCACCGCCTCCGGTTTCCTCTCCGGCACCCTCGCCGGGCCCTGGCACCGGCTGCGCCGACTCCTCTCTTTCTTGGCCACCACGCCGGGCAAGATGGTCGCGATCACGGTGGTGATGTCCGTGGCCATCGGGGCGGCGGGATATTCCATGTCGCAGTCCGCGGCGAACCGCCAGGAGGGGCTCGGGGTCCTGCTCTCCGCCACGGAGCCGTTGTCGTACTCGACGCATAACCTGTATTCGAACCTGTCGTTGGCCGACACCATCGCCACGACCAATTTCGTGCAGCCCGGCGTAGGCGACGCCGACCGGCTGGAGGATTATCACGCCGCCATTGAGCGGGCCACCTTGGCGGCGACGGAGGCCGCCGTCGGCATTCCCGCGGGCGAAGAACGGCTGCGGGAACTGGTCGCCCAGGTGCAGCGGGAATTGCCCGTCTACACCGGCCTGGTGGAGACCGCCCGCGCCAACAACCGGGTGGGCAACCCCGTGGGCATCACGTACATGGCGAATGCCTCCGCACTGATGCGCGAGCGCATCTTGCCGACGGCCGCCGACTTGTTCACCACGACGAGCGACCGGGTCGGTGAGCAGCAGCAGGAGCTCACCCAACCGCAGTGGGTGCCGTTGTCCGGCCTGTTCGCCGCGATCGGTTTCTTGCTGCTGGCCCAGTGGTGGCTGTGGCGGATCACCAGGCGTCGCCTCAACCGCGGTTTTGCGGCCGCGACGTTGGCGATGGTGGTGGCCACCGGCTGGGTGGCGGGCTCCAACTTCGTCAACTGGCAAGCCGGCACCCGCAGCTTCGAGCAGGCCGCCCAGCCCTGGGACTCGTTGACCACCTCCCGGATTCAGGCGCAGCAGGCCCGCACCACAGAAACGCTCGCGCTGGTGCGCCGGGAGTCCGTCACCCAATCGACGCAGTCCTTCAACTCCACGGTGTTCACGGTCAACCTGGCCCTGGACTCCTACGCGGAGGCGCCCAACGCCGATGAAGCCACGGTGGCGCAGGCTCGCTCAGCCCTGACCGACTGGCAAAACTCCCACAACCGCTTCACCGAGGCCTTGGACGACGGCAACTACGATGAGGCGCTGCGGTTGTCCAACAGCGCGCTGCAGCGCCCCGGCGAAGCCCCCACGGCGGCCGGGTCCTACGCGCGATTGGATCGAGCCTTAGCCGAACTCATCGACGACGCCCGCGCCACCATGCGCGAGTTCGTCCAAGAGGGCGCCGGCGCCAACCGTTCCGTCGCGGCGGTGGTGCTGGTGCTGGCCTTAATCGCCGTGTTGAGCGTGTGGCTCGGCATCCGGCCCCGACTCCAGGAGTACCTGTGATGCGCCCCCGTTTTCTGACCGCCTTACTCACGGCCGCCGCCCTCCTGTCCGCCTGCTCTCCCCTCCCGGAGCCGCCGCCGCCCTTGGAACAACAGACTGCGCCTGCCCTGCACCAGGCGCAGAATCGAGCCCAGGCGCCGGCGGGCCCGCCGCTTCCCGCCGGCTCCGTGTTCGAGGACGCCGACAACGTCCCGCCGGCCACCCCGGAGACGGAGGAGGTCGTGGGTTCGCTCCGCCCGGACGACGCCACCCCGGAAGAGCGCGTCCCTGAGATCCTCGAGCGCGGGCGCCTGATCGTGGGCATCGACCAGTCCCAGAACTTGCTGTCCTTCCGCAACCCGGTCACCAGCCAGCTGGAGGGTTTCGAGGTGGATCTGGCCCGGGAAATCGCCCGGGACGTCTTCGACAACTCCAATGCCGTGGACTTTCGTTTCATCGAGGCCGGCGAGCGGGAGAGCGCCCTGCGCAAAGGGACCGTCGACGTCGTGATCAGCACGATGTCGATCACCCAGGACCGCCAGGAAATCCTGGAGTTCTCCACCCCGTACATGAACTCCGACGTGCGCCTGCTCACCGTGCAGGGGTCCGGGGTCCGCACCTACGAGGACTTGACCGGGGAGACAGTGTGCATCGCGGAAGGCTCGACGTCGTTGGAGCACGCCCGGCTCCACGCCTCCGACTCGCAGCTGCTGCTCACCCGCCGCTGGTCGGACTGCCTGATGGCGTTGCAGCAGAATCAGGCGGACGCGATCATCTCCGACGACACGGTGCTCTCCGGAATTGCGGCGCAAGACCCTTTCACGCACTTGACCGGCGCTTCCGTAGGGCAGGAACACTACGGGGTGGCCATCGCCAAAGAGTCGGAGAAACACGACACGGAAGGGCTGGTGCGCCAGGTCAACTCCACGATGGAAAGAATCCGTCGCGACGGCACCTGGTGGACGATGTTCGACCGGTGGTTCGGTCCGTACCTGACCAGCCTGGGCCCGCCGGACCTGCAGTACCGAGAGGAGCCGACCGATGAGTGACCGGGACACCGACCGCAGCATGCGCCCCCTGCCGGAGCAGCGGGAAGACGATGACGCGTCGACGCCGGTGGCCGGGCTGTCCGAACCCGTCGACGCGCCCGGCACCCAGGCCGTCGCCTTCGACCCCTTCGCCGACGACGATGACTACGAGCAAGACACGGGCGACGCCGAGGAAGATATCGCCGAGCTGCTCAAAGACCTCGACGAGTTGCGCGACACCCGGGACGAGCAACGCCTGAACACCGCAGAACGCTCGCACCGCGAGGCGATCAGCACGTTCCGCTCCCGGCGCGGCGCGCGACGCACCGCCCGGCCG